>NZ_JBKEAY010000253.1:0-1637 GCF_047972865.1 Microbacterium sp. | reverse complement strand
GATATGACCCTGAAAGAGAAGGCCCTCGCCCGCACCAGCCCACCCGGCCGGCGGCAAGACAACCGCTACCGGCCCCCGGACGCACTCATCGCCTGGCTCGAAGCGCTCTGATTATGCCGATATTGCCAGCGGAGGATCCTTACGCCGCAAGGGAACCACCGGCCTCATCGGCATAATCCGGAGATCGGCATAATGCAGGGTGCAGGTCTGCACGGTCGCTCGCGGCCAGGTCGCCTCGATCGCTTCGGGGAACCCGGTGAGCCCAGTTCGAAACGCCGCCGCGCCGCCGAAGGCAGCGATCACGTCGGCATCACTCCCCGTTGCCAGCGCTTCGCGGACGCGAGGGTCCTCACACACGGGACCCACCGGCACTGCGCTGACCTGCGGCGCCGGGATCGCCGTCGCTCGGGGCGACGGGACACCTTCCGCCATCGCACTGGCGTCGATCCCCGGATCAGGCGCGACGAATGCTCCACCCAGCACCACACCCACCACCGCGGCCGCACCGACCGCGACGACGGCGGCGACCGCCCTGCCGGTCGTTCGCCGCAGGTGAGCCGCGCGTCGACGGCGCCGCAGTGCCGCACGCCCGGCATCTTCCTGCGCGGCGCGACCCGGATCCCCCTGTGCGGCACGACGGGTCTTCCCGCGTGCCGCGCGACGGGGGCGCTCCTGTGCCGCGCGGCCACGCTGGCGGTGCCCGCGGCGGCTGAGCGGTGCGACGGGTTCTGGCACGTACCCCATTGTCCTCCGATACGCCCGTGCGCCCTGCTCGTGCGTGCACCATCATGTGATCGAACATCTCTTCCCTTTGAGTCTTGACGTATATTCGTTTTTTTGTTCCCCTAAGTGTATGAGGTGGCACGGACAGTCGGTCGGCGCGGTGGACCCGAGTGCGCTTGCCGGCATGGAATCCACCGGCGGCTTCGTGCGTTCTGTCACCTCGCCGCAGTTCCGCGGCATGACGTTCCACGAGGTGCTGGCAAAGTCCGCACTGAACCACGTGCCCGGCGCTTCCGCCATGCCGTTCGACTGGACGATCAACCCTTACCGCGGCTGCAGCCATGCCTGCACCTACTGCTTCGCCCGTGGCACACACAGCTATCTCGACCTCGACGCAGGGCGCGACTTCGACGAACAGATCGTCGTCAAGATCAACGTCGCCGAGGTGCTGCGCCGCGAGCTCGCCCGTCCGGCCTGGCATCGCGAGGCGGTCGCGCAGGGCACCAACACCGACCCGTATCAGCGTGCCGAGGGGCGTTACCGACTCGTGCCGGACATCGTGTCGGCACTGACCGAGAGCGGCACGCGATTCTCGGTGCTGACCAAAGGTACGCTCCTGCGCCGTGACCTTCCGCTGCTGCGCGACGCCGCCGCCCAGGTCACGGTCGATCTGGCCATGTCCGTGGCGGTCGCCGACGAACAATTGCGCACGACCATCGAACCCGGCGCGCCATCTTTCGACGCGCGCCTGGGCACCGTTCGTGCCGCGACGGATGCCGGGTTCGCGGTGTCGGTGTTCCTTGGCGCGTAGCGCTTCCTGGTACGGGTAGTCCAGTGACGTGGTACTCGCATTCTGGCTAGTTGGTATGGCGCTGGCCGCTCTGCTCTTCTGATGGTGGCGGTGACGCGTTGGG
>NZ_JBKEAY010000237.1:0-7080 GCF_047972865.1 Microbacterium sp. | reverse complement strand
GAACGTGGCTGACGGCGCCGTGCCCGGTGCACGCCGAAACCGATCGAGTTGACAGTCGTCGAGGTGGCCGACCTATACTTGATCCATTGCTCCCCGCCGTCTCCGGATTGGCGGGGATTTTTCTACCCCGGGGAAGCCATCGTGCTGCGTGCGTCCGTCGTGATCGACTATCAGAACGTTCATCTCACGGCGAAAGACGTCTTCAACCCGAAAGGCGAGAAGCATGAGTCACTGATTCACCCGGTGCAGTTCGCCAAACGCGCGATCGTCGAGCGCAACGAGCGGCAGCGTGAGGGCTTCCCGCTCGCGGAGTGCAGTCGTGTTCTCGTGTATCGGGGGCTCCCTCATGTCAACCACGACTGGGAGCAGAATCGGCGTTGCCTCGAGCAGGCCACCGAATGGCGTGATGCCGGCGCGATCGTCGAGCTGCGCGATCTGAAGTACCGATTCCAGTACTCAGCAGGAAAACCGGTGCTCGACATCAACGGGCAGAAGATCCCGACGGGACGTCCGGAAGAGAAGGGGATCGACGTGCTCGTCGCTCTCGCGTGCGTGCGTGAGGCAGCCAGATCGGACATCGACCTCGTCATACTCGCTTCCCGCGACACCGATTTGGTTCCTGTACTGGATGAGCTTCACGACTTCCACGGCGCGGAGCCGTCACGATATGCCGGCATCGAGACTGTGGCGTGGTTCAACTCCCGATGGGAGGAGGAAGGCGCCCGCACCTACGGAAACCTGCGCCCGACGGCGCCTCGCCGGATCTGGAACACCAACCTCGACCGTGACTGCTACGAGGCCTCCCTCGATCGACGCGATTATCGTTGACAGGTGTTTCCGTCAGCGCGGTTGACGCGTCCGCATCGGGGCGCCGGCGGGCGATCAGCGAGGGGTGAATCCGGGTAGCGGCGGGGTCCCCCAGGGGTCCCCGAGCATCCCGTGATTGCCGATGACGGCGAGGCTCCCGTGCATAGTGTGTGTCATGAGCGACGCTCAGCGCTTCGAAAACCTCCAGATCAGCCCATAATTCCGCGGAATCTTGCGGTCGACTGAGCATCGAAAGCAGCATTGGCTCGCGGGGTCCAGTCTTGGCTCATTTCACCCTGCTAAGGTGGAGTCCTCGCAAGGGGACCGAGGGTTCAAATCCCTCCGTCTCCGCAAAAGAATCCCTGGTCAGCCGGGGATTTTCGCGTTTGTGGCATAGCGGGAATGTGGCTCGAATCGCATTCCGATTGCGCCAAGTGACCCCCCAGGTGACCCCCGTTGAACACCACCTGCAGGGGCGAGGAGGGGTGGCTCGCCGGCTTCTGATCTGGGGTTTTCCTGCGGCTTTCGCGCTGGGTGGCCCCTGGGTGTCCCCGCGACGTCGGGTGGCCTCTTCGCTGGGGATGTGTTATCCCGGGGTGCCACTTTTCAGGTCGTGCTCACCGAGCGGCTCAACGGGGGAGCCGTGGGATCGGAGATCAGCCGACCGGTCCGATAGGTTCCGATAATGCGGATCTTGCGTGCGGTGGCGGGTGGGGCGGCGCTTGTCGTGCTGACTGCAGCGTTGACGGGATGCTCGATCGACGCGTTGATCTGGGGGCCGGATGGCGCCCGGGTGATTCAGGCCACCGAGGAGTTCATCGGTGACCTCGCCGCGGGGGAGCCATCCGACATCATCTGCGACGACTCGGCCGCCGATCTCGGCGAGTCGACAGATTGGGTGGGGCTGTCGGCGGGTGAGCCGGAGCGTTTCGTCGCGGAGTACTGGGGCGAGCAGGTGCCCCTGGATCCGCAGTGGAGCATCAACCTCGAAAACCTCCCCATTGGTGCGGTGCCTGGTGATACGTACCCCGGCGACGTGTTCTACCGAGAGACCGACGAGGGGTTCTGTGTGGTCGACGTCGTGTGGTGGACCATCGAGTCGGTGGGCTGACGGTACGATTTCGTCCCGGTCGGCTGAGGTGGGCCAACAGCCGTCTCGGGCCGACGGTATCGTGAGGACGTGACCGATCCGGATGCCGCGTCCCCGGCTGACGGTGCGCGGCAGCGCACTTGGGTCACGGCCGGTGTGCTGCTGGTGCTGTCCGCGCTGGTGGGTGTCGCGGCGCGCGGGCCGCTGTCGGTCATCCATCCCGCCGGGGACTGGGCTGTTCGCGGCGGGAGTGGTCCTGTTCGCTGTGGGCCTCCGTCACGAGGGGAGTGTGACGGATCGTCGTGCCGTGGGTACCGCAGCGATGATCCTGCTGGCGGTCGCGCCGCTGACGCGGGCGTTCTGGGCCGGCTTCGTCCCGGGCGAGGTGACCAACCCCAACACCGTCGAGGACATCTCGGCGCTGGTGTCGATGCTCTACTACGGCGTCGTCTTCGCGCTCGCGGTCGTGTCGGTCGTGCAGATCGCTCGCGCCCGGGTCGTTCCCGCGCCGTTGCGATGGGCGCCGGCGTGGGTGCTGGTGTGGACGATCCTCACGGTGAGCATCGGACTGCAGCTGTTCGGATCCGCGCCCCTCGGCACCGCCGTGGCCGTCCTCGGATCAGCGCTCGCGCTGTACGGGCCCGCCGCGGGTATCGCGTTTCTCGGCATCCTGGGGATCGTGCTCGGCAATCGGCGCGCCCGGGCACGAATGACCATCGGCTCCGGCACGCACGCGCGCCCGCGGTGACGAGCGGGTGCCCCCGCTGCCTGGGTGCGGCTGACCCCCGCTGACCGCGGGAGTTCAGAGGTAGCGGCGGGCGCGTTCCGCGAAGCGGGGTACGCCTGCCCGAGCGAGCAGCTCCAGGTATTCGTCGACGGTCATTGGCGGGTTCTCATAGGAGGACAGCACCGTACGCAGCACCGTGAGGACGACGTCTTCACGGAGTTCGAGTTGATCGAGCAGGAAGTCGTCGGGGTGGCGTGCCTCGATGTCGTAGGGTTCGAGAGCGTCGTCGGGGAAGTGGCGCAGGTTGAACGTGACGAGCAGTTCCACGTTCGCGCGGACGGCCGCTGCGAGGATGTGCCGGTCTCCCTCATCGCAGGTCATCGCCGGGATGAGCTCGTCGTACCCGGTGACCTCCGCGTCGGGGAACGCGGACCGCATCATCGAGATCCTGCGGTCGGCCGCATCCGGTGTGATGCCACGACGGACGAGGGTGCGCTGCAGCTCTTCGAACACGCCCGCGGACCACAGCGGTCGGAACATGCCTCGCTCGGCGAGTGTGAGGAGCAGGTCGTTCAGTGCGCCGCCGAATACCGCCGAGGTATCCAGGAAGACGGGAAACCGCACAGGTCAGCTCT
Source organism: Microbacterium sp. (assembly GCF_047972865.1). Taxonomy (GTDB): domain Bacteria; phylum Actinomycetota; class Actinomycetes; order Actinomycetales; family Microbacteriaceae; genus Microbacterium. Next base: position 3,821 of record NZ_JBKEAY010000237.1, on the reverse strand, counting down.
CGTCGGCGTCGGCGTCGGTGTCGGGCTCGTGGACGAGGTCGAGCATTCCCGACTGCTGATTGTGGCGGGCGAGTTGGCGAAGCGCCGCCTGCCGCTCGGCGCGGATGCGTTCCTGGAAGCTGACGAGGTCGGCGAGCATGACGCGTCGGTGCCGGCCGACCGTGTCATAGCTGAGCGCACCGCTGTCGAGATACTTCACCAGCGTCGGGCGGGACACCCCGATGAAATCGGCGGCTTCCTGGGTGGTGAGCTGAGTATCAGTGGGGACCACCGTCACCCCCTGCCCAGCGGCGAGGAACTCCGCGACCCGGCGGAGAACATCGAAGAGATCCCCGGGGAGCTCAATCTCCTGCCCTGCCGCCGAGACCAGCCGCATGGACTGGCCAGCGCGGAACTCGCGCTCGAGTTCGGCGAGGATGTCCTCAAGCTGCTGCGGGCTATCGGCTCCGGGCAGGTACGTCCGGCCAGGGCCGTTCATTGTGCGTGGCATGAGAATCCTCCGGCTCCAGGGTAACTGCAATATTCGCAATTCGGATGCTGTCTCGCAAGGGATCTGCGGGCCGGAAGGGCTGCGCGCTGGGTGACCCCCAGGTGACCCCGAGCATGCCGAGGGTTGTGTGAGGTCAGGAGCGCCGAGTGTGTGGAGTGCGTGGCGCGCGCCGAGGTCACCGGCAGAAACAGCCTGATCAGGATGAGTAATCCGCGTGATTCCGAGGCAGGGTGGGCCGTGCGAGAGCGGTCCGGCGTTCGGTTCGTTTGACCCTGCTAAGGTGGAGTCCCCTCACGGGGACCGAGGGTTCAAATCCCTCCGTCTCCGCCGAAAATCCCTGGTCAGAGTAGTTTTCTTTCGGCTCGCCGGAGGGCTCGCGGGTCAGCGTTCGAGGCTCGGGCCGCGCCGAGTGTCCCGACTCTCGGCCGAACTCCTCGGCGGCGGCGAGACGCCACACATGGTCACGGCGTTGCCCTTCGCCGAGGACGTGCGCATAGACGGCGAGGACGGTGCGTGTTTCGTCGCCCAGGTACTCCGCGACCTCGTGGATGGGCGTGCCGAGGCGCAGCCAGGTGGACGCGGCGTCGTGGCGTAGCGCGTGGCGGCGGAAGCCGAGTGGGAACTCGCGGACCACGCCGACCGAGAGCTGTCCGCCCTGCTGGTTGGTGAACAGGTAGTCGTCGGGCTGCTTGCCCGCGGCGTGGGCGCGGAAGATCGCCAGCGCTCGCGGCGACAGCGGCACCGGACGGGTGCCGCGCCAGGACTTCGGAGCCTTCTCCTCGTAGCGGTCGGAGTGGGAACGCTCGACGTTGAGCTGCGCGAGGGGGACTTCGGAGAGCCAGTTCACGCGGATCGCGCGCAGCTCGCCCCAGCGCACTCCGGTCAGCGACATGAACTCGAACACGTCTGCGATGTCGCTGCGCCGCTGCCGTAAGGCGGCGAGCACTCCGGCGACGCGCCGCGGGGAGGGAATCTCGTTCGGGCTCACTGCGCGCTGGGCGACGCTGCTCAGCTCGGGAATCTTCTTCATGGTCCGCACCGGGTGCGGCTGGTGCAGGAAGCCCTGCTCGTCGGCGTAGGTGAACAGGGCGCTCAGCGTCGTCTTGGCGCGCGACCGTCGCCGGTGCCTTCCCGCCGCGCAACTCGGCGAGCAGGTGCTCGCGGATGTCTCCGGCCTGCACGGTGGCGAGCGACCGCTTCAGCAACGGGGCGGGGAGCGCGGCGAGGTTGTTCCGGTCGGTGTCCACCGTGTGCGGGTTCCCGCCTTCACGCGCCGCGAGGAACCTCTCGACCAGTTCCTGCATCGTGAACTTGCGCTTGGGTGGCAGGGGACGGCCGGTGTCCAGCAGGTGCTTCTGCTCACGCTCCCACGCCTCTGCGTCGCTCTTGCGGTCGAAAGTGCGGGATGCGACGAGCTGGGTGCCGGAGCGGACGCGCGCGAGGTAGCGGGTCTTGCCCGTCTTGGTCTTGCGGGCCTCGATGCTCACTTGACCACCCCCGCCAGGCGCTCCACGTCGATGCGCCGGTAGACGCGCTTGTGCTGGGTGAGCCGAATTGGCTCCACCGGGGCTTGGCCGGACACGGCGAGGGCGCGCAGGGTCGTGCGGTGGATGCTCAGCAGCGCGGCCGTCTCCTCCTCGGAGTAGAACAGCGGCGCCGGCCCGGTCTGCACGACGCCCTCAGCGTCCTCGCCCATCCTGGCCTCCTTCCCGCATATCAGATAGTTGCGGATATTTGAGACTATACCGCAACGCAGATAACCGCAACTACCTGAGATAACTCCCAGGTTCGCTAGACTCGTGCCATGCCCGCATCACCGCGACGCCCCGGCGATCAGTCCTACGACGGCCTGATCATCTCGGCCGATCTGCCCGACGGCTGGTATCTGCCGTCCCGGTTTCCCGGCGAGCGGGACGACGACGCGAGCGAGCAGATCGACGCGATCCTCGGCTACAACGACCCGGCGGTGACCGAGGAGCAGCGGCGGGCGCAGCTCGACTCGGAGGCGAACGAGACGATCGATGGCCGCTGGCGCCACATCGAGCACACCGCCACGGCGACCCGCGTGCTCATCCGGCTCCAGCGCCAGACCTTCGCCGTCCCGGAGGAGGTGCGGATCACCGGCGTCATCTACCTGCCGTGGCGACCGGGTGACCCGATCACCAGCCAACTCCTACGGGAGTTGCCGACCGCGAGGATCGAGGCGGCGATCAACAAGCGGCTGTTCGCCATGACGCGCACCGAGACGATCACCGGCGGCAAGATCGTCCTCCCGTCCGGGCGCAAGGTGTCCGAGCGCGACCTGCTCAAGCCGCTCGGCGACCCGAAGAAAACCCCGGACTTCTACGAACTGGTCGCCCTCCAGCACGGCCGGCTCGCCGCCAAGGGCGACCCGAACCCCTCCGCGACGATGGCCAACATCAGCGGCGTCGCGCTCTCCACCGCGCAGGGCTGGGTCACCCGCTCCCGCGCCCGTGGGCTGCTCCCACCCGGACGCCAGGGTCGAGCCGGGTAGCCATCGCCTCGCGGGTAGCGGCCGCATACGGTTCGAGACTATGCGTGTAATCAAGTCGGGCCGAAGTGAGTCAGCACGGGATCGGCCTCGCCTGATCCGTCATCCCAGCGTGCGGGATCGTCCCGGCCGCCGCAAGCCACTCGCGCTGCTCGGGCATTGCGGCCTCCGGCCCGATCTCGCAGGAGGCAGGGAGCGGTTTAGGGCAATCTCTCATGACGCGACGCCCGGCAACGGGAGGCGTGCCGCGCGTAGGGATCGCTGCGGCGAGCCCAGCTACGCGAACAGGAAAAGCCGGATGTGGGAGGTCGCAAGGTAGCCCGCGAAGCCGATGATTGCGGTGAGCGCGATTCCAGCGAGAGCGCCCCACCAGCGGCGCCGTCCGAGAAGTAGCGTGGCGAAGACGGCCCCGGCGATCAGAAGGCTCCACACGGTCGCGGGCAGGAGGCGTGCGTCGCCGGCGCAGCCCGCCGAGGGTGGGAGGATCGCTGCGCACACGCCGCCGGGCGGGGTGACCGGCAGCGCGATTCCCCAGACGGCGACGAGCGCGATCACGGCAATCACCAGCGCGATCGCTGTGCCTGCGATCCACACCGGCGGGCGTGTTCCGGCCTTCGCGTCCCGCGGGGCTGGTGTCTCTGTGACGGCCACTTATCACACCTATCCCTTGGGTGGAGCAGCTCCTGAGCAGCAAGAAGCCTAGAGCGTGTCCTGCAAGTTCGGCGGGTCGCGGGTTACACCTGGTCTGGGTGTGTTAACCAGTTGTGGTGGTAGGTCGTGGAGAGCTGACGGATAAGGCATGGGCGCGGGTCGCGCCAC
>NZ_JBKEAY010000143.1:0-13634 GCF_047972865.1 Microbacterium sp. | reverse complement strand
CCACGGCGGGCCGGTGCGTGTGCGACGCCACTCCTCCATCGTCCGCGGGGACACGTGAAGAAGCTCGGCGACCTGCTCCGGGGTGAGGATTTCGCTGTCCTGCTCGCTCATGACAGCAAGGTGCAACCACTCCGCACGGAGCCACCGTGACCAGCACGGGGCAGACCGGGATGACAGGGGGCGGGTCAGCCAAACCGGCTGATTCGGGGGCAAAAAGTTGCCCAAAAAGTGACTCTGGCGACGTATCGCCTGGATGATGGCCACGGGATGATCTGCTCTCCCGCAGATTTCCGGGCCTTATGGCTGGGGTACCTGGACTCGAACCAAGAACAACTGAACCAGAATCAGCCGTGTTGCCAATTACACCATACCACAAGGGTTGTCGACCGAAGCGGTACCGACGTTCTAGATTAGCTCACAACGCGGGGGCTACCAAACCAGACCGGCCCTCACCCGAGCCGCGCCGCCAGTGCCTGCAGCCGCGCGACCGACACCTCACGACCCAGCAGTTCCATCGACTCGAACAGCGGCGGCGACACCCGCCGACCGCTCACCGCCACCCGCAACGGACCGTAGGCCACACGGGGCTTCAGCCCCAGCCCATCGATCAACGCGCTCGACAGCGCGCCCTGGATCGCGGATGCCGTGAACTCCGCCTCGGGAAGGCCCGCCACCGCCGCCAGCGACGCCGCCAGCACCTCCCCCGCATTCGGGGGCAGGCCCTTCAGCGCATCATCGTCGTAGGCCACCTCGTCGCGGAACAGGAAGCCCAGCAACCCGGGCGCATCGCCGAGCAACGCCATGCGCTCCTGGACCAGCGGCGCAGCCTGATCCAGCATCCGCTGCTGCGCCGAGGTCGGCGGGTCGGCGACGAAGCCTGCCGCGACCAGGTACGGCACCAGCCGCGCGGCGAAGTCCGCCGGCGGCAGCAGCCGCACATGATCGCCGTTGATCGACTCGGCCTTCTTCTGATCGAACCGAGCCGGGTTCGGGTTCACCTCGACGATGTCGAACGCGTCGATCAACTCCTGACGACTGAACACGTCACGATCCGGCGCGATCGACCACCCGAGCAGCGCCAGGTAGTTCAGCAGACCCTCGTGGATGAACCCCTTCTCGCGCTGCAGGAACAGGTCGGCCTTCGGGTCGCGCTTGGACAGCTTCTTGGTCCCGGTCTCCCCCAGCACCAACGGCATGTGCGCGAACCGAGGCACGAACGACGCCACTCCGGCGTCGATCAGCGCACCGTACAGCGCGAGCTGGCGCGCCGTGGACGGCATGAGATCTTCACCACGCAACACATGCGTGATCCCCATGAGCGCATCGTCGACCGGGTTGGTGAACGTGTACAGCGGCACCCCGCCGGCCCGCACCACCACGAAATCGGGAAACGAACCGGCCGGGAACGTCACCTCGCCGCGGATGAGATCCACGTAGGTGAGGTCGGCGTCCGGTACCCGCAGCCGCCAGGCCGGCTCGCGGCCCTCGGCACGAAACGCCGCCCGCTGCTCGTCACTCAGGTCACGGTCGAAGTTGTCGTACCCGAGCTGATTCGCCCTGCCGTTCGCCTCGTTGCGGGCATCGATCTCTGCCGCGGTCGAATAGGACTCGTACACCGCGCCCGACGCGATGAGTCGCTCCAGCACCCCACGGTAGAGCTCGTGCCGCTGCGACTGGCGGTACGGCTCGTGCGGACCGCCCTTCTCGACGCCCTCGTCCCAGTCGATCTCCAGCCAGGTCAGCGCGTCCACCAGCTGCCGGTAGCTCTCCTCGCTGTCCCGCGCGGCGTCGGTGTCCTCGACCCGAAACACCAACGCCCCGCCGGTGTGGCGCGCGTAGGCCCAGTTGAACAACGCCGTGCGGAGCATGCCGACGTGTGGCAGCCCCGTCGGCGACGGGCAGAACCGCACACGAACGTCGGAACCGGATGCGGTGGTGGTGAGGGGATGGGGCGCAGCGCACATTCCCGTCAGTCTAGTTGGCTCGGCGCCCGCACTCCCACGGCCGCCCGCCGGTCAGACCCGCGGAATCCGGGCGTAGGGCGACAACGCCACGACGGCGGCGACGAACACCAGGGCGCTCAGCGCGAGACCGCCGTACCCGACCCACCCGAGCACGACCCCCGCGGCCACGGCGCCCACGGCGGCACACGCCGCCATGATCGTGTCACTCAAACCCTGACGACGCGGCCGAATCGCCGAACGCGTGCACTCGGTGAGCAACGCAGCCCCCGCCACGGTACCCGCACTCCACCCGACGCCGAGCAGGAACAACGCGACCATGACCGCGGCGGGCGAACCCGGTGCCGCCGCCGCCAAAACGAGGGAGGCCGCCAACAGCACCTGGCCCAGCAGAATCGTCTGCACCCGCCCCCATCGGTCCGCAAGGGCGCCGAACAGGGGTGACATGCCGTACATTCCGAACACGTGCGCGGCGATCGTGATCCCGACGATCGAGGTGACGTGTTCGGGCGCCAGGTGCGACAGGTGCACCGGTGTCATCGCCATCACCGACACCATCACGACGTGCGAGCCGGCCACCGCGAAGATCGCGTAGCGGGCGGCGACCGGGTGATCCACCTCGACGAGGGCACTCTGCCCCGGTGTGCGTGCCCGTTCCTGCTCCCGCCGCTGCGCCAACCGCAGCGGGTCGGGCCGCAGCGCGATGAGGTAGAGGACGAACGCCAGCGATTGCGCGACGATCGAGAAGACGTACGACCCGGTCAGCGGCGGCATCCCGAGGAACTGACCGACCACTTCGCCGGGGCCGAGGAGCAGCGGCCCGAGCACGCCGCCCACGGTCGTCGCCCACACCACGGTGCCGAGGTCGCGCCCCCGATGCTGCGGCTCCGACAGGTCGGTCGCCGCGAACCGCGACTGCAGATTGCCGGCGTTGCCGGCCCCGATGAGCACGACACCCACCAGCAGCAGCGGGAACGAGCGCACGGATGCCGCCGTCAGCACGATCGCAATGCCGATCAGACCGGCGAGGTTCCCGAGCGTCAGCGAGAACCGCCGTCCGCGAGCGGCCGCCATCCGCGCCAGCGGCAGCGCGAACAGGGCCGCCCCGAGCGTCACCGACGCCGTCGCGAGCCCGGAGAGCTCCTCGGCGCCCGACAGATCCACCGCCAGCAGCGCGCCGAGCGACACGGTCGCTCCGAACGCGATCGACCCGAGCACCTGCCCGGCCGCCAGCACACCCACCGTGCGGCGCTGCACCCGGCGGATGTCGATCACGGCGTCCCCCGGCGGGCGAACCTCAGGCATCGCGCACAGGGTTGCGCAGAACGCCGAGTCCGGTGATCTCCACCGCGACGTCGTCACCGGCGTCGAACCGGCCGATACCGGCCGGGGTGCCCGTGAGGATCACATCCCCCGGCAGCAGGGTGAACACCGCCGACGCGTACGCGATCACCTCGGGCACCGCGTGCACCATGTCGCTGATCGGCCCGTCCTGACGAACCTCGCCGTTGACCCGCGTGACGATGCGTGCCCCACCCTCCAGGTCGAACTCCGTATCGATCACGGGTCCGAGCGGGCAGAAGGTGTCGAACCCCTTCGCTCGCGACCACTGACCGTCCGAGGCCTGCAGATCGCGCGCCGTCACGTCGTTCGCGATCGTGTACCCGAAGACGTGGTCGAGCGCGTCCTGCGCCGCGACATTCTTCGCCACCCGCCCGATGACGACGGCCAACTCACCCTCATAGTCGGTCCGCGTGGACTGCGGCGGTCGCACGATCGCGTCCCCTGGACCGATGACCGCGGTGTTCGGTTTGAGGAACAGCAACGGCTCCGCCGGCGCCTCCGACGCCATCTCGGCGGCGTGGTCCCGGTAGTTCTTCCCGACGCAGACGACCTTCGACCGCGGAATGACCGGGGCCAGCAGGGTCGCCGCCGAGACCGGAACCCGCTCGCCCGTCGTCTCGTACCCGGCGAACAGGGGATCGCCGGCGAGCACGACGAGGTCGTCCCCGTCGAGGATGCCGAAACGCAGCTGCCCTTGGTGACGGAACCGAGCGACGTGCACCGCTCAGCCGTCCAGCCGCACGAGCCAGCCGTGTGTGTCTTCGGCACGCCCGTACTGGATGTCGGTGAGGTGCTGGCGCAGTTCGAGGGCCAGCGGGCCGATCGGTTGGGCGTCCTCGAACCCCGCGGCCTTGAGCCCGCCGATCGGGGTGACGACGGCGGCGGTCCCGCACGCGAACACCTCGACGATGTCGCCGGACGCCACACCGTCGCGCCACTCCTGCAGCGAGAACGGGCGCTGCTCCACCCGGTGGCCGCGGTCGGCCGCCAGCTGCAGAATCGAGTCCCGCGTGATTCCTGCCAGGATCGATTCAGATGCCGGCGTCACCAGCGTCCCGTCCCTCTTCACGAAGACGATGTTCATGCCGCCGAGCTCCTCGACGTTGCCGTCCGGGTCGAGGAAGACCACCTGGGCACAGCCCCGATCGGCTGCCTGGGCCTGCGGCAGCAGACTGGCGGCGTAATTGCCGCCGGTCTTGGCCGCCCCGGTCCCGCCGCGCCCGGCCGCGCGGGCGTAGTCCTCGCTCAGCCAGATCGACACCGGCTTGACGCCGCCGTGGAAGTAGGCACCGGCCGGGCTCGCGATCAGGTAATACCCGACTTTGTGCGCCGCTCGCACTCCGAGAAACGCCTCTTTGGCGAACATGAAGGGCCGCAGATACAGGCTCTGGTCCTCACCCGAGGGCACCCAGGCGCCGTCGACGGCGATGAGTTCACGCAGCGACTGCAGGAAGTACGGCGTGGGCAGCTCCGGAAGGGCCATGCGCCGGGCCGAGCGCTGCAATCGGGCCGCGTTCTGGTCGGGACGGAACGTGTGGATCGTCCCATCGGCGTGCCGATAGGCCTTGATCCCCTCGAAGATCTCCTGCCCGTAGTGCAGCACCGCGGCGGCCGGGTCGAGGGTGATCGGCCCGTAGGGCTGCACCCGTGGGCGATGCCAGCCGCCGGTCTTGGACCAGCAGATGTCGACCATGTGGTCGGTGAAGTTCTCGCCGAAGCCGGGCGCGGCCAGAATCTGCTCGCGGCGCTCCGGTGTCGTGGGCGCGAGATGAGGGGTGTGCGCGAACTCGAGCGGAGCGAGTTCGGTCTCGGGGTCTATGACGGTCATGATCAGTCCTGTTCCACGCGCTGGCGAGACGACGGCCGGGGCGGCTCGTCCAGGTTACGCCTGAACCCGAGCCACGATGGCGTCGCCGACCTGCGCGGTCGTTCGTGTGGTGGCCCCTCGTCCGGCGATGTCCTCCGCCACGGCGCGGGTGACGCGCTCGGCTTCGCCGGGCAGCCCGAGGTGATCGAGCAGCAGGGCGACGGAGAGAATCGCGGCCGTGGGATCGGCCTGCTGTGTTCCGGCGATGTCGGGAGCGGATCCGTGTACCGGCTCGAACATCGACGGGAAGACGCCGTCGGGGTTGATGTTCCCCGACGCGGCCAGTCCGATGCCTCCGGTGACGGCGCCGGCCAAGTCGGTGAGGATGTCGCCGAAGAGGTTGTCGGTGACGATCACGTCGAAGCGCTCAGGGTTCGTGACCAGGAAGATGGTTGCCGCGTCGACGTGCAGATAGTCTACGGCCACATCGGGATGCTCTGCGGCCACCGCGTCCACGATCCGCTTCCACATGCTGCCCGCGTGCACGAGAACGTTGGTCTTGTGCACCAGAGTGAGGCGGCGGCGGCGGCGTTCGGCCTGTGAGAACGCGAACCGTACGACCCGCTCTACCCCGTAGGCGGTGTTGACGGAGGTCTCGTTGGCGATCTCCTGCGGCGTACCGGCGCGGATCGTGCCGCCGTTGCCGACGTACGGACCCTCGGTGCCCTCGCGTACCACCACGAAGTCGACCGCACCCGGGTCGGCCAGCGGCCCCGGCGCTCCGCGGTAGATCTTCGCGGGCCGCAGGTTCGCGTAGTGGTCCAGCTCGAACCGGAGCTTCAGCAGCAGACCGCGTTCGATGTTCGCGTCCTTCAGCCGCGGGTCGCCCGGGGTCCCACCGACGGCGCCGAGCAGAATCACGTCGTGCGCACGGATGGCGGCGAGGTCGTTGTCGGTCAGTGTGTCACCGGTGGCGAGGTACCGGCCGACGCCCAGCGAGAACGTCGTCTTCTCGAACGTCACCTCCGACGCGACCGTGACCGCATCCAGCACCTTCTCCGCTTCCACGATGACCTCGGGGCCGATGCCGTCACCGGGGATGACGGCCAGCTTCACGACGCGCGACATTGCTCTCCTCGCTCGGGGTGTGGACTCCCCCCAGCGTAGTGGCCGCGATGACGGCCGCCGCCACCACGAGCACGGCACCGATAATCGAGGTCACGAACACACCCGACTCGAACGCCGCCGCGGCGGTGGACGCGACCTGCTCCCCCAACGCGCCGCCCAGGTCCCGCGCCACCTGCGCCGCGCCTGCGAGCGTCTCGCGCGCCGCGCGCGCCGCCTCGACCGGCACCTCCGCGGGGATCTGAATGGTGCTGCGGTAGATCGCGGTGAGGATTCCGCCGAGCACCGTGGTGCCGAGCACCGCTCCGAGTTCGTACGCCGTTTCCGAGACGGCGCTGGCCGCCCCGGCCTTGGCCGGCGGCACGCTCGCGAGGATCAGCTCGTTCGACACGGTCTCGGCCATACCGATGCCGATCGCGAGCACCGCGAACGCGGTGACCAGCAGCCCCACCCCGGCTGAGGCGCCGAACGCGACCATGAGGTAGGCGACCGCCGAGATCGCCAGCCCGATCGGCACCAGGATGCGCGGCGCCACGCGGCGGGCGACCGGAACCACGAGCAGGCCCGCCAAGATCATGACGGCCATTCCGGGCACGAGGGCAAGGCCGGCATCCATCGGCGACAGCCCGACGACCAGCTGCAGATACTGCGACGCGAAGTACAAGAAGCCGACGAGGGCGACTACGCTCAGCAGGTTCACCAGCAGCGCACCGCTGAACCGGGCGCGCCCGAACAGCCGCATGTCGAGCATCGGCGTCGCGCTACGCACCTGCCGGCGCACGAACGCCACGCCAAACCCGACGCCGAGAAGGAGCAGCAGCACCGGCACGACCCCGGCACCGTGCACGGCCAGTTCCTTGATCGCGTACACGATGGGCACCGTCGTCAGCATCGACAGCACGATGCTCAGCGGGTCGAAGCGTCCCGGGTGCGGATCGCGCGTGTTGGGCAGCAGAAGGGGCGCGAACACGAGCAACGGCACCAGGACCGGCACCGACAGCAGGAACACCGATCCCCACGCGAAGTGCTCCAGCAGGATGCCGCCGACCACCGGCCCGATCGCCGATCCCGCCGAGAACATCGACGCCCACACCGCGATCGCGAGCCGACGCTGGTCACGGTTGGTGAAGATGCTGCGCAGCAGCGACAGCGTCGAGGGCATAAGCATCGCCCCGAACAGCCCGAGCACGGCGCGCGCAGCGATGAGCGCCGACGCCGTCGGTGCGAACGCGGCGAAGACCGACACCACCGCGAACCCGACGGCGCCGATCAGCAGAATCCGCCGCCGTCCGAACCGGTCGCCGAGCGTCCCCATCGTCACCAGCAGGCCCGCCAGCACGAGCGGGTACGCGTCGATGATCCACAGCTGTTGCGTGCTGGTGGGCGCGAGATCGGCCGCGATGGCCGGCAGTGCGAAGCTCAGCACGGTGTTGTCGACCGAGACCAGCAGTACCGGCAGCATGAGCACCACCAGGGCCGCCCAGCCACGCCAGCCGACCCGGCTGCTGTTGCGCTCCTCGAGCGCGATCTCTTCCGTCAGAGTCATTTCTACACCGTCCAGCCGGTATAGTAACAGGTGAACCCGACCCGAAGATCGGAACGACGATGGCCCGACCGGCACGTGCGCGCGACACGGTGCTCGACGCCTACGAGCAGTTGCTCGGCGAGGAAGGCCCGCGCGGCGCGACGATGGATGCCGTCGCCCACCGCGCCGGCGTCTCCAAGGGCGGTCTGCTGTACCACTTCGCCTCCAAAGACGCGCTGGAGGCCGCGCTCCGCGACCGCCTCGACGCCCTCGCTCGCGACGACGTCGCGCAGATGACCGAGTCCACCGAGGGCATGGTCGCCACGTTCCTGCGGACCTCGATCATGGAGGACAGCCCGCTCGACCGCGCCCTCATCGCGATGACACGCCTGGCCCAGGGCGGCAGTGAGGCCGCCGGGAACGCACTCCGCGAGGTGCGCGAGCTGTGGGCGGACGCACTGCGACCGCACACGCGTGACGAAACCGCGCTGCAGGTGGTGATGCTCGTCGGTGACGGCCTCTACTTCAACAACGCCCTCAGCGCCAGCGCCGTGCCCACTCCGGTGCCCGAGGGGGCCGACATGGACGCGCTCATCGCCCTCGTCGCGTCGGCGACCGCCCGCGGCCTCAGTCCTGAGTGATCTCGATCCGGCGGAACAAGTCCGCGCCGACCGCCTCGCGCATCTCATCGATCAGCGCGTCCGGGACCGGCGAGTCGACCGTCAGCAGCGACAGGGAACGGCCGTTCGCGTCGGGGTGCGACACCTGGAGGCTCTCGATGTTGATGCCCGCGTTCCCGAGCTTCTGACCGTAGATCGCTATCACGCCCGGCCGATCTTGGTAGCGGATGACGAGGTGGTGCTGCTCGATGGCCACCTCCATCTCGTACTCGTCGATCTCGACGACCTTCGGCACCATGCGGGTGCCCGCGAGCGTGCCGGCGACCGTCAGCACGCTCCCGTCCGCGAAGGTGCCTCGCAGCACCGTGAGGTTGCGGTACTGCGGGCTGTCGGCCTCGACGATCATGCGCGTCTCGATCCCCCGCTGCTCGGCGAACAGCGGCGCGTTCACGTACGAGACGTTCTCGCTGACGACGTTCGCCAGCACCCCCTTGAGCGCGGCCAAGCGGTACACCTTCACGTCGTAGGCGGCCAACTCGCCGCGCACTTCGATGTCGAGGCTCGACAGTGCCGCCGAGCTCAGGCCCGTGAAGAACTGGCCGAGCTGCTCGACCAGCGCGATCCCAGGACGGACGAACGGGTCGATGACGCCACCGGCCACGTTGACGGCATCCGGCACCAGATCACCCTCCAGGGCGAGCTTGACCGACTTGGCCACCGACACACCGGCCTTCTCCTGGGCTTCGTCGGTAGAGGCCCCCAGGTGCGGGGTGACCACGACGTTCGGCAGGCTGAGCAGCGCGGCGGCGGTGCCGCCCTCGGCCGGCGGCTCGCTCGTGAACACGTCGAGGCCGGCCCCGGCGATCTCGCCGGCGACCAGGGCGTCGTGAAGGGCGGCCTCGTCGATGAGGCCACCGCGGGCGACGTTGACCACGTACGCGGTCGGTTTCATCGTCCGGAACTGCGCGGTGCTGATCATTCCGGTGGTCTCGGGCGTCTTCGGCATGTGGATCGTCACGAAGTCGCTCTGCGCGAGCAGGTCGTCGAGGTCGAGCAACTGCACGCCGAGCTGGCCGGCCCGGGCCGGCGTGACGTACGGGTCGTACGCGACGACCGTGACGCCGAACGCCTGCAGGCGTGCCGCGATCAGCCCGCCGATACGGCCGAGTCCGATGATGCCGACCGTCTTCTCGAACAGTTCCAGCCCGGTGAAGGAGCTGCGCTTCCACGCGCCGCCCGCGAGCGACGCGTGTGCGGCGGGGATGTGACGGGCCAGGCTCAGGATGTGACCGACGGTGAGCTCGGCGGCCGAGATGATGTTCGACGTCGGTGCGTTGACGACCATGACTCCTGCCGTCGTCGCCGCCTTGATGTCGACGTTGTCCAGGCCCACGCCGGCGCGCGCGATCACCTTGAGGTCGGGGGCGGCGGCGATCGCCTCGGCATCCATCTTCGTCGCCGAACGGATGAGCACCGCGTGGACACCGTCCAGCGCGGGCAGCAGGGCTGCGCGGTCGGCACCGTCGACGTGACGGATCTCGAAGTCGGGACCGAGCGCGTCGATCGTGGCGGGAGACAGCTGTTCGGCGATGAGGACAACGGGCTTGGGCACGGAGGTAGATCCTTCGGAGCGCGGGTGGATGTCGGCCGTGCCGCGAGAGAGCGCGGCATCCACAGCCTAACGGCTCGACCCGCCGAACCTCCGATGCGCGGTCGTCAGCCGCCCACGAGCGCGGCACCGGCCGTGGTGCTGTACGCGACGATGTTCAGCCAGAACACCGCCGCCAACGCCAGCCCGGTCAGCAGCAGGAGAGCGAGCTGCCAGACGCGGCGTCGCATCCCCAGCCCCAGCGCGGCGGCGAAGGCCGCCATCGGGAACACCGCCGCGAAGACCAGCACGAACCAGCCCAGACCGTTGATCCCGAGCGTTCCGGTGGCCTGTGACACCAAGAGAGCGACCGCGTTCCAGACAGCGTAGGCGTAAAACAGTCCGAAGAACCCGGCGACCGTCGCGACCGCCCAGGTGGGCGGCCGGCGCGGCGCCACAGCAGAATCGGTCGTCGTCATTGTCCCAGCGCTCCGATCATCGCGAACGGCCAGGGAACGAGCAACAGGGCACCGGCGACGAGCCAGGTGAAGCGCACCCACACCGCCGAACCCCGGGTGAGCAGCCACGTCGTCAGGAACCAGATCGCCGGGGCGAGCACCGCGAGCCAGAACGCGGGGACGTAGGCCACCGGCGAGATGAGAAAGAAGGCGACATCCTGCAGACGAAGCCCGCCCACGATCCACCCGATCGTGAACAGGGCATACACGCCCCCGAGGATGCCGGTGCCGATGAGCGCGACGTTGCCCATCGGCGTGGGCTCACCGGCGGGCACGACGATGCCGTCGGAGCGGATGCGGCCGACCTTCTCACTGCCCTTCCCCACCGCGGTGAAACCCTCCGGCAGGGCGGGTTCCGCCGGCGCGGACGCGCTCGCCCGATCGTCGGCGGTCGCAGGCGGCTCGGGGTCCGGTGCCGCCTCCTCGTCGTCCGCGACCGCCGACGAGGTCTGCAGTGTCGGGTCGTCGTCGCCATCCCACGACAACGGGTCGTCGCGTGCAGTGCTCACACCCACAGCCTAATGGGCGCGGCGCCCCGGCACCTGTGCCGCCGTCTCATCTGCTCCGGGTCCCGCGACCCGGCCATGACCGCGCCGGCTACACGGCGGCGGCCACGGCGGTCCGCACGACGGCGGCGTCGGTCACGTCGTGCCCCGTGGCGCCGCCGCCGGGGCCGGAGGGATGCTCCCCGCCCGCGGTCCTGCGCGCCGACAAGTGCACGGCGTCGACGCCGGTTGCGACGATCTCGGGGATGTCCACGGGCCGCACGCCGCCACCGGCCATGATCTGAATGCGCCCGGCCGCCCGCTCCACGAGCGCCGACAGGGTGTCGAGGCCGTCGGCGGCGACGGCCTCACCGCCGGAGGTCAGAACGCGCGTCACCCCCTCCTCGATGAGCACGTCCAGCGCGGGCAGCGGGTCGAGGACGTCGATGGCCCGGTGGAACACCACCGGCGTGCCCGCCGCTTCGCCCGCCCATCGCCGTATCACCTCGCGGTCGACTCCCCCGCTGCGGTCCAGTGCACCGACGACGACGCCGCCCACACCCCGGCTCACGCACGCCCGGATGTCTGCGCTCACGACGGCGACCTCGTCGGCGTCGTAGACGAAACCGCCACCGCGCGGGCGCACCAGCACGGCCAGCAGCGCGGGGTCCACGGCCGCGCACGCCGCATCGAGCAGACCGAGAGACGGGGTGAGCCCGCCGAGGGCGAGCGCCTGACACAGCTCCAGGCGGGTCGCACCGGCGGCGACCGCGATGCGGGCGCCGGCGGCATCTTGCACCGCGATTTCAATGTGGGGGGACATGCGCACGATGGTAGTGCGCTCGGCCGCGCACGGAAACGCCTGTGCCCGGTTCCGCGGGAGGACCGGGCACAGGCGTTGGCGGACTCAGCGTGCGGCCGAGCCCTCGGTGTAGTCGGCGTCCTGCTGCTTCCAGGCGAACAGCGCGCGCAGTTCCTTGCCGACCGCCTCGATCGGGTGCTGCGCGGCCGCGGCGCGGAGCTTCTGGAACTCGGGGCCGCCCGCGTCCTGGTCGTCGATGAAACGCTTCGCGAACGCACCCGACTGGATGTCGGCGAGCACGCCCTGCATGTTCTCCTTCACCCGCGGGTCGATCACCCGCGGGCCGGAGACGTAGTCGCCGTACTCTGCCGTGTCCGACACGCTCCACCGCTGCTTGGCAACGCCACCCTCCCACATGAGGTCGACGATGAGCTTCAGCTCGTGCAGCACCTCGAAGTAGGCGATCTGCGGCTGGTAGCCCGCCTCGGTGAGCGTCTCGAAGCCGTACTGGATGAGCTGAGACACCCCGCCGCACAGCACCGACTGCTCACCGAACAGGTCAGTCTCGGTCTCCTCGGTGAACGTGGTCTTGATGACGCCGGCGCGGGTGCCGCCGATCGCCTTCGCGTATGACAGCGCGAGCGCCCCGGCCTCGCCCGACGCGTCGCGTTCGACCGCGATGATGTCGGGGATGCCGCGACCGGCGACGAACTCGCGGCGCACCGTGTGACCGGGGGCCTTGGGGGCGACCAGGATGACGTCGACGCCGTCCGGAGCCTGGATGTAACCGAAGCGGATGTTGAAGCCGTGTGCGAACGCGAGCGTCTTACCCTCGGCCAGCTGCGGCTTGATCTCGTCGTTGTAGATGCCGCGCTGGAACTGGTCGGGCGCGAGGATCATGATGACGTCGGCCCACGCGGCCGCGTCGGAGACCGACTTGACCTCGAAGCCGTCTTCGGTGGCCTTGGGCGCCGACTTCGAACCCGGCTTGAGCGCGATGACCACCTGAACACCCGAGTCGCGAAGGTTCTGCGCGTGGGCGTGGCCCTGCGAGCCGTAGCCGACGATCGCGACCTTCTTGCTCTGGATCAGCGACAGGTCGGCATCGGCGTCGTAGAAGATCTCAGCCATGATGTTGTGTTTCTCTCCTTGTTTGTGGTCTGTGAGGGTCAACTGCGCAGCACGCGCTCGGTGATGCTTTTGCCGCCCCGCCCGATGGCGAGCATGCCCGACTGGGCCAGTTCCTTGATGCCGAACGGCTCCACTGCGTGCAGGAAGGCGTCGATCTTGCCGCGGTCGCCGGTCACCTCGACCACGAGGGCGTCGGTGGCGTAGTCGACCACCGACGCACGGAACAGGTTGACGACCTCGATCACGTTGGAGCGCGTCTGGTTGTCGGCACGCACCTTCACCAGCACATGCTCGCGCTGCACCGACGAGGGCGCCTCCAGCTCGACGATCTTGAGCACGTTCACGAGCTTGTTGAGCTGCTTGGTCACCTGCTCGAGCGGCAGCACCTCGACATCCACGACCACGGTGATGCGGGAGAGCCCCGGCACCTCGGTGACGCCCACGGCGAGGGAATCGATGTTGAACCCGCGGCGGGCGAAGAGACCGGCGACGCGGGTCAGCAGACCGGGCTTGTCCTCCACGAGGAGGCTGAGGACGTGTTTGCTCATGACTCAGGCCTCCTGATCGAACGTGGGCGCGTGGTCGCGCGCGTACTGGACGTAACTGTTGCTCACACCCTGAGGCACCATCGGCCACACCATGGCGTCGGCGCTCACGACGAAGTCGATCACGACGGGACGGTCGTTGGTCTCGAGCGCTGTGCGGATCGCGGCATCCACCTCGTCCTC
>NZ_JBKEAY010000131.1:0-33281 GCF_047972865.1 Microbacterium sp. | reverse complement strand
GACCACGCGAGGCGCCGTCGCGAGCACCGTGCCCACCGACAGCCGCCGCTTCTGGCCGCCCGACAGGGTGAACGGGTTGGCGCGGGCCAGCGCCGTCAACTGCAGCCGGTCGAGCAGGTCGTCGACGACGGCCTCCACGTGCCGCGGCGACAGTCCCGACGCGGCCGGCCCGACGGCGAGTTCTTCGCGAACGGTGCGCGCCAGGAACTGGTGCTCGGGGTCCTGGAAGACGGTGCCGATGCGGGTCAGCAGGTCACGCGAAGACCACCGCGAGGGGCGCCGGCCTCGCCGGGTCGCCAACGCCGGTGCCGCGGCGACGCGGCCGCTCAACTCGGGCAGCAGACCCGCGAGGGTGAGTGCGAGCGTGGACTTCCCCGACCCGTTCGGCCCGGTCACTACGAGCGCACCGGCGTCGGGCACGGCCAGGTCGAGGCCAGACTGCACCGCCGTGCGCCCGTCGCGCGACACCGCGAGCCGGTGCGCCGACAGCACCGGCGCGCCGGCGCCCGGTGCGGGCGGCGAGGGCAGGTGCACCGGGCGGTCCGGGACCCACACCCCGGCGGTGGCGAGGTCTTCGCCGCGGGCGGCGAAGACGGCTCCCGGCGCACCGTCGGCGAGCACCCCGCCGTCGGCACCCAGCACGATCACACGCGTCATGAGCCCGGCCCACACCTCGGTGCGATGCTCAATCACCACGAGGGTGGCACCGGTCTCGGACACCGCGCGGGCCACGCTGGCGCGGACCTCCGCGACCCCCTCCGGATCGAGATTGGCCGTCGGCTCGTCCAACAGCAGGATGCCGGGCTCCATCGCGAGCGCGCCCGCGAGCGCGAGACGCTGCTTCTGACCGCCGGACAGGCGCGCGGTGGGCCGACTGAGCGGCACGTCGAGCCCGACCGCGTCCAGTGCCGCCTCGACGCGCTCGGGGATCCGCTCGCGCGCCACCCCGAGGTTCTCGCACCCGAACGCGACGTCATCGCCGACGGTGGACAGGATCACCCCGGCGTCCGGGTCCTGCAGCACCAGCCCAACCCGGCCCCGGCTCTGCGCCGGGGGCCGGCCGTCGATCAGCACGGTACCGGTCTGGTCGCCCTCGTCGGCTCCGCCGAGCAGCCCCGCGATACCGGCCAGGAGCGTCGACTTGCCCGCCCCGGAGGCGCCGAGCAGCAGCACCCGCTCCCCCGGTTCGATCGTGAAGGTCACGTCCCGGACCGCGGCGGCGCGGCGCCCCGCGTAGCGCCACCCCCATCCGGATGCCGTCACCCGTGCCGGACGTGTCACGTCAGACCTCGTCGCGGCCTTCGCGACCGGCGGCGAAACGGCTGAGGGCCCCGGTGGCCGCCAGCGCGCGCACCAGCATCCACCCCACCACCCCCGCCAGCACGATCCCCGACACCGCGACCGACCCCAGGTAGATGAGGTTGAACTCGACCGTCTTCAGGATGTTGGGCGACGTGCCGTAGAACAGCTCGAAGACCCACGCGGCCACGGCGGCGCCGGCACCGGCGAGCATCGCGACCGGGAGGGTGAACCGCCGGTAGACGAAGGCGAGGAAGACCAGCTCGGCCCCGAGTCCCTGCACGAGACCGGACAGCACAGTGGAGACCCCCCACACGTTGCCGATCAGCATCGACACGACGGCGGCGACCACCTCGACCAGCACCGCCGCGCCGGGCTTGCGGATGACGAGGCCGCCGATGACACCGCCCAGAAGCCAGACTCCCACGGCGAGACCGCCCAGGCCCGGGGTGAGGGCGTCCATCGCGCCGAACCAGGCGTAGCCGACGGTGTTCCACACCCAGAACAGCAGGCCCACCGCGACACCGAGGACGCTGGCCACGACGATGTCGACGACACGCCAGCGGGTGAGCGCGGGGGCGGGACGGACGGGGGACGCGGATGCGTGCATGATTTCTCCTCCCTGCGCCGGCATGATCCGGATCAGGTTCATACGGTCGAAGCGTGATTCGCTTCCTCTCAGCCCGGCTCACCGGACTCCCGTGGTTGTGGCGTCGAGTATAACGCCTCGGTGCGCGGTATTTTGAGCGGGTGGATGATGCACCCGTCCCACCGCGACACGACCAGAACCCGCCGCGAGGCGACGCCGACGCGCCGGTGTCGCCTCGCGCCCTGGCGTGGGTGGACACCGGCGCGGTCGCCCAGTCCTCCGCTGCCGTCGACATCGCCCAGCTCACCGGGCCCTACCGCCCCGCGGCCCCCGACCTGCTGGCGCGACGCCCGCGCCGCCGGGTACGGCCGGCCGCCGTGTGGGGCCCGGTCGCCGGCGCGGCCGCCCTGGCATCCGTCTACGCGACCGCCGCCCTGCTCTGGCCGCTCGATCACGTGCAGCCCACAATCACCGCCGCGGCGGTCGGCGAGGTGCAGGCCCCGGCATCGGCGGTCACCTGGCCGGTGTTCGGCAGCGCCGCGGTCGGTGTCGCCGGAGTGGACGCCGTCCCGTCGTCGGCGACCGACTTCGAGCGGATGGCCAGCCTCACCAAGGTCGTCACCGCGCTGGTCGTCCTCGACGCGGACCCGCTGCAACCGGGCGAGCCAGGCCCCGAACGCCGGTTCACGGCCGAGGACCGGGCACTGTACTGGCAGTACCTGGGGCGCGGCGAATCCGCCCTCGACGTGCCCGTGGGCGGCACCCTGAGCCAGGTACAACTGCTGCAGGGAATGCTCATCGGCTCGGCAGGGAACTACGCGCACACTCTCGCGGTCGACCGGTGGCCGACGGATGCCGATTTCGCCGCCGCGGCCAACGCCTTCCTCGCCTCGCATGACATCGACGGCATCACGATCGTCGATCCGAGTGGGATCGGTGTCGGCAACGTCGCCACGCCCACCGCTCTCATCGAGGTCGCGGAACTGGCGATGGCCGACCCGGTGATCGCCGACATCGTCGGCACCGAGACGGTCGAGCTGCCCGGCGCCGGGGTCGTCGAGAACACCAACGCCCTGATCGGCGACGGCGCCACGGGGCTGAAGACCGGCACACTGTACGGCGGCTACAACCTGCTGGCCGCCGACGAGGTCACCGTCGGCGACACCCCCGTGGAGATCTTCGCCGCCGTGCTCGGCCAACCCAGCAATGCGCTCCGGTTCGCCGAGACCGAGCGTCTGCTCACCGAACTCGCCGCCGAACTCGACGCCCCCGCCGTCGTGCCCGAGGGCACAACGGTCGCCGAGGTCCAGACGCTGTGGGGCGACCGGTCCGACGTGGTGACCGCAGAACCGGCGGAGGCGGCGGTGTGGAACGGGACGGTGGCGAGCGCGTCGACGGACGTCGCGCTCACCGGGGATCGCACCGCCGGTGGCGAGGCGGGGACGCTGACGTTCGCGGGGCCGATCGACCAGGACACGGTGGCGCTGATCCTCAGCGACACGATCGGCGAGCCCGACGCGTGGTGGCGGCTGACCCATCCGCTGGAGCTGTTCGGATTGCGCTGAGAGGCCGCGCTCACGCGAACCGGAGCACCTGCTGCAACCGGGTGCGAATGTCGAACAGCTCCGTCCCGCCGATGTCGCGGCCTCCGGTCAGACCTCGGCGCAGCACCGTCGACAATGCCGACTGGGCCACGACGGCAGTGGCGATGCCGCGCACCTTACCGAGCTCGACCACCGCGGTGTCGAGGTCGTCGTCGGGCACGACGACGACCGCACCGCTGAACCGCACCCGCGCCTGGCGCGCCACGGCGCGCGCCATTGCGACCACCGTCGCCACCGGCGCCCCCTCGACACCCTCGCCGACCAGTTCGCGCCGGCGGATGCTCGCCGGACCGCCGAGGTCTTCGGACTGCAGCGCGAACAGTCCGCTGGGACCGAGCACGACGTGGTCGAGCTTCGCGTCGGAGTCGCGGGGGTCCGCGGCGATGTCGTGCCAGACGGTGTAGCCCATGCCCAGTTCGGACACGATGCGGGCGGTGGCCTCCTCGATGAGCGCGTCGGCGAGGAGCCGCCGCACCTCGCGCGGCGCGTTGCGCACCAGGGTGGGGTCGTAGGGGTCCTCCAGCGGCACTCCCCGACCCACCCACTCCCGCATCAGCGTCAGGTAGCGCTCGCGGCGCCACCCGCCGGGGTGACCGTACGAACGGGCCCGCGGCCGGGTGTCGGCGGGCCTTCCCGGGGGGCGCCATCGCGACGCCTCGGGCGCCGGATCGGCGCCGAACCCGTGACCGCGATCGTAGGCGGCGCGCGCCGCGGGCGTGCCGACGAGCTCCCAGGCCCGCTGCACCAGAACGAACTGGGCGGCGTCGCCGCCGGTGTCGGGGTGGGTCTGCCGCAGGCGCCGGCGGTAGGCCTGGCGCAGTTGCTCGTCGTCGGCATCGGCGGCGACGGCCAGCACGTCATACGCCGAGGCCGACAGCGGGCTGTCGAACACCGGTCAGCCCCACAGCGGCGGGTCGGGCACGACCGCCAGAGCAACCCGCCCGAGGTCGGCCGCAACGTCGGCGAGCGCCGCCGGGCGCCACGAGGGAGAGCGGTCCTTGTCGACCAGTTGCGCCCGGATGCCCTCGGGCAGGTCGGGTTGCGTCCGCGCGAACCACATCACGAGCCCGTACTCCTGGGCCAGCGCCTGCCGCAGGTCGGGCAGCGTCCGCGCGGCGCGCACGGCGGTGAGGGTGACTGCCATCGCGGTCGGCGACAGCTCGAGCAGGGTGTCCGCGGCAGCACGCGCGTCGGGTTCGGGGCGGGCGCGCAACCGCGCGAAGACGTCGGCGACGGTGTCGGCGGCGAACGCGTCGTCGATCCACGGTCGTGCCGCTTCCAGGTGTGACGGGGCGGGGGTCTCGTCGAACAGGTACACCAGCTCGGTCGGTGTCTGCGGGTCGGCGCGCGTGATCAGCGCGTCGCGCAGGTCGGCGAGGCGGTCTCGGGGCACGAAGTGGTCGGCGAACCCCGCGTAGATCGCGTCCGCCGCATCCATGACCGCACCGGTCAGCGCCAGGTATTCACCGATGCGCCCGGGTGCGTGCGCGAGCAGCCACGTCCCGCCCACGTCGGGGGTGAACCCGATGCGCGTCTCCGGCATCGCCAGCCGCGAACGGTCGGTCACCACCCGTACAGCGGCGTGCCCGGCCAGACCGATGCCGCCGCCCATCGTGATGCCGTCGGCGAGGGCGACGACCGGTTTCGGGTACTCGGCGATGCGCGCGTTCAGGGCGTACTCGGCGCGGAAGTAGGCCCCGACCCGGGGGGTGTGCCCCGCGACGAGGTCGTCGTAGAGCGCCCGGACGTCGCCGCCGGCACAGAATCCACGCTCCCCCGCGCCGTCGATCACCACGATCTGCACGTCGGGATCGCGCTCCCACGCGGTGAGAGCGGCGCCGAGCTGGACGATCATGTCGTGGTCGAGCGCGTTGATGGCCCGCGGCCGATTCAGCGTGAGGTGGCCGACACCACCGTCCGTACGGGCGATCACGGTGGGGGGTGTCGAGCTCATCCCGACATTATGCCGCGCCCCACCTGACGTTTCGTCCGCGACCGCCCGCCCGCGGATTCGGATTCTGCTCGCAGAATCGGCCCCGACCCGCATCCCTCCGACTCCAGCGCCATTCTCCGAATCCGGCGCCGCGCGCGCGACCGGGCCGTCAGGCCGTCGGGTCCCCCGGCTCGGCCGCCTCGGCCACATCGGCCGCCTCGGCCAGGGGGATCGCCCCCGTCGCCAGCGAGACCACATCGACCGGCTCGTCATCGGCATCCAGCCGCAGGGCCTGCACCAGCTCCGGCCCGTGCCGCGTGGACAGCACGATGCGCTGGAACTGGTCGTCGCCCTCCAGGTCGATCACGACGGCGGGCCGGCCGCGGCGCACGAGCACGAAATCCGCTCCGGAGGCGGAGCGCCACGTGCCTGCCGCCAGCACCCGCGGAATGTAGGCACCGGGGGCGCGCACCCCGCGCAACCATGTCCAGGCGTCGTCGACGAGTTGCACCTTGCGGATGCGGGTGCGCTCCACCCGCACCGGTTCTCGTCGCAGCGTCATCGTCCGTTCGGCCAGCGACAGCACGACCTCCAGTCGAGCCGAGTCGAGCAGCAGGGTCACCATGCCCCCAGTCTGCCAGTGCCTCGCGCCGGCCGGCGACGCGGGCGGCAACGATCCGATGTCAGATCGCGAACTCGTCGGAGGCGTGCGGCAAGACGAACCGCGACACCGCGTCGATGAGTCCCTGCACCGTCTGCTCGGGCGCGACCACCCGCACCCCGAGCCCGGCCTTGCGGGCATCCTTCGCCGTGCGCGGGCCGATCGCGGCGATCACGGTCTCGTCGGGGATGTCGGGGAACTGCGCGTGGACCTGCTCGGCGACCGATCCGCTGGTGACCAGAATCGCGTTGATCCGCCCCGACCGCACCTCCTCGACGATGCGGTCCGCGACCGGCACCCCGACGGTGCGGTAGGCGACGACGCTGCGCACGTCGTGTCCGGCAGCGGCGAGCCGGCGCGCCAACACGGGCTTGGCGATCTTGCTGCGCAGAGCCAGGATGCGGAGCGGGTCGGATTGCAGGTCGATCAGCTGCGCTGCCATCCCGGCCGCGGAGTTGTCTTCGTCGGGGATGAGGTCGACGCGGAAGCCGACCGCAGTCAGTGCACTGGCCGTCGTCTCGCCGACGGCGGCGACGCGGGTCGTGTCCGGGATGCTCGCGCGGTAGGCGTGCAGCACGTCGACCGTCGTCGCACTGGTGACGGTAAGCCAGTCGAACTGCCCCGCCGCGAGGTCGGCGAGCGACTGCTCCAGTGCGGCCTGGTCCTCGGCGGGTGCGAAGTTGATCAGCGGCGCGACCACGGGGCTTGCGCCCTGTGCGCGCAGTGTGGCGGCCACGCCGTCGCCCCAGGGACCGCCGCGCGGCACCAGCACACGCCACCCCTTGAGGGGCTTGGCTTGCGGCTGGGGAGCATCTGTGTCCATCGGTCGACTCTCGGAGTGTGTCACCCTCGGTCGCCCGACGATCGGACGACCGACGCTTCGGTCCCCCTGCCGCTCATGACGACTCGGGACTCACGTCATCGGCAGCGTCTGCGTCGTCGCTGTTCAGATGAGCATACCCCGTCTCCCGCGGGCAAGCTTCACCGCCACTGCTCAGCGACTGAGCAGGCGGACGATGCCCCACACGGCCGCGCCCACGACCGTGGCCACACCCACCACGGCGGCGGCGGCGACCCCGGGGCTGTCGCGGGCGACGCGCTTCGCCTTGGCCACACCACGATCGGTTGCCTTGGCCACCCGCTTGGGCACATTGGTCTTCGTCTCGATCGCCCACAGCGCCGCCTTCAGCTCGGCGCGTGCGTGCTCGACCGGGTCGGCGATGCCCACTGGCACCGCGGTACGGGGAAGCTCAGAACTCATCGGCGACCTCCTTCACCATGACGGCGTCTTTCGCCAACGATTTCGCGGGATTGCCGCCGCGGCTGAGGCGCCGGACCCGGCCGACGCCGAGCAGCGCGAAGACGACGAGGAACACCAGCCCCAGGCCGACCACGATGAGCGAGGCCACCCACGCCGGCATCCAGGACGCGAGCCCGATGATCGTGAAGGCACCCAGAGCCGGGATGAGCCAGAACAGGAAGAACAGGGCGATGATGAACCACACGCCCCCCATTCCGGCATCCTTCCCGACGCGCTTGGCCCATGCCTTGGCGGCGTCGAACTCGGCGGTGATGAGGTTGCGCACCAGTTCAGGCACCTCGCCGAGCAGCGTGAACAGGCTGTCGTCGGCTCGATCCCGGAAGCCGCGGGGTGTGCTCATGTCAGCTGTCCGCCCCGCGCGCGGCCTTCTTCACGCCGTCAGCGGTCTTCTCGGCCGCCTCGGCGACCTCGTCGGCCGAGTCCTTGCCGGCCGCGATCGCGGCGTCGAGCTTGGCGCCCGGCGTTCCCTTCGTGCGGGCCGCCTTGGTGACCTTCACGGCACCGTCCCACAGCGCACTAGGAACGGCGAAGGCGGCCGACTTGCCGAATTCCTTGGCCTTGGCGACCTGGTTCTGCACCGGCTCGGTCTGCCAGAGCTTCACGAACCCGGCCTTGATCTGCTCGTACCGTTCCCTGCCGGCCCGCGATCCGAGCACGTAGCCCGCGGCGAGTCCGACGACGATCCCTGCTTTCCCCTTCATGGGGTCTCCTCACGCTCGTTGTCGCGTCGTGTCCGTCCAGGGTAACGCCATATGCCGATTCCGGCATCCGCGGCCGCGCCGCTCAGGCGTCGATGTCGGTCCCGCGCCAGAGCGCGTCGCTGCGCACCCGATCCGCCTCGGCGATGCTGTCGGCGACCGTGCGGGCCAACCCACTGCCGGCGAGCCAGGCACCCACGACGGCCACACCGCGCCGGGCGGCGACCGCCGCGCGGACCTCGTCGGCACGCGCGCGATGTCCCCGCACGGATGCCGGCTCCGCACGCCAGCGGCGGACGGTGACGGCATCCCGCACGTCCAGGGCGGCGGGATCGAGGTCGTAGAGTCTCGCCGCGGCGGCGAGTGCGTCACCGGTCCGGTCGGCGCCTGCCTCCGCCCGGGAGGGCAGCGTGACCCGCAGGAGGTGCGTGCCGCCGGGCAGGCGTGCGCGCAGCCACGTCCACACCGCGTCGGCCTGCACCGCAGAGGCCGAGCCGTCGCGGGCGTGCACTTCGTGGCCGCGCGGCGCGTCGTCCAGGGCCGGGGCGTCAACGATCATCGTGACGACATCGATCGCATCGCCCCCGTCCCACTCCGGCAAGGGCACCGCGGATGCCAGCAGGCGCCGCGCGCCGGGCCCGTCCGCCGCGACGATCACGATGTCGGCGTCGAGCGACTCGGGCTCGTCCGTCGCGGGGTCCTCACCGGTCACCGCCACGCGCCACCCGCCGCCGTCGCGGGTCGTGATCGCCGTCGCGCGTGTGCCCACCCGGACCGCGGCACCGAGTTCGCGAAGCTGCGTCTCGATCGCGTCCACCAGCGCGTGCAGCCCGCCGCGCAGCGACCGGACGGGGACCTCCGGGGCATCGGCGGCGAGTTCGGCGACGGCCGCCGCCAGGGAACCGGTGCGGGTGAGAGCCGTGCTCAGCCCGGGCGCGGCGATGCCGACGTCGACGTCGTCGGGGGCGACCCCGAAGGTGCCGCGAGACAGCGGCGCGACCATGAGGTCGACCACGCGTGCCCCCATCCGGGTGCGCGCCAGGTCGCCGAGGCTCTGCTCGTGCCCGATCGTCAGCGGCGGACGGAGCCGATCGAGGTACGCGCGCCACGCGCCCGCCCAGCCGATGAAACGCCGCGCCTCGTCCCCCCACGGGTTGGCCGGGATGCCGAGCACGCTCAGCGCAGGAAGCGGCGCCGCCCCCGACGGCAGCCCGCTGATCCAGCGGGCGCCGGGAGCGGGGGCGACGGCCTCGGCGTCCAGCCCCACGTCGGAGATCAGCGCACGCATCTCGGGCGAGGACGCCGCCCAGCGGTCGGCGCCGGTGTCGACGCGGATGCCGTCCACCTCGGCATGCGCGATCGTGCCGCCCAGGCGATCCGAGGACTCCACCAGGGTCACCGCCAGCCCCACCTTTGCGCACTCGCGTGCCGCGACCAGACCGGCGATGCCCCCGCCGACGACCACGACCCGGGTCTGACGGGCGTGGCGGGCGAGAGCGGGCTCCTCGGGCATGCGTTCATCCTCCCACCTCACCTCCTGGCAGACCGGCCCCTGGCAGACTGTGCTCATGGCACTTCACATCACCGGCGACGCCGCCGCCGACCGCCTGCTCACCGACGACCCGCTCGCGCTCCTGGTCGGGATGCTGCTCGACCAGCAAGTCGCGATGGAGACCGCCTTCGCCGGACCGCTGAAGATCTCGCAGCGCCTGGGCACCCTCGACGCCGCCACCATCGCCGGCACGGATCCCGACACCGTCTCCGCCGCCTTCTCGCAGACCCCCGCGGTGCACCGGTACCCCGGGTCGATGGCCGCGCGCACGCAGGCGCTGTGCACCGCGATCGCCGAGGACTGGGGCGGTGATGCGTCCGCGATCTGGACACGGGGCGACCCCGACGGCGCGACGGTGCTGCGCCGGCTGAAGGCGCTGCCCGGGTTCGGTGAGCAGAAGGCGAAGATCTTCCTCGCGCTGCTGGGCAAGCAGTACGGCTACGACGGTGCGGGCTGGCGCGACGCCGCGGGGTCGTACGGCGATGAGGGGTCGTTCCGTTCCGTGGCCGACATCGTCTCACCCGAGAGCCTGGCGAAGGTGCGCGAGCACAAGAAGGCCGCCAAAGCCGCCGCCAAGGCTGCGAAGAGCTGAGACGTGCAGCCCACCGGAGGGAGCGTGGCCGCGTTCGTGGCGCAGGTCACTCCTGCCAAGCGCCGCCGGGATGCCGAGACGCTCATCGCGCTCATGAGCGAGGTCAGCGGACGCGAACCCGAACTGTGGGGCACGATCATCGGCTTCGGCAGCTGCCACTACCGCTACCCGACCGGCAACGAGGGCGACATGCCCCTGATCGCGTTCGCGCCACGCAAAGCGGCATCCACCCTCTACGTACTCGACGGCACCGGCGAGCATCCGGCCGAGCTCGCCCGGCTCGGCCCGCACACCGCCAGCGTCGGGTGCGTCTACATCAAAGATCTCGAGCTCGTCGACCAGGAGGTGCTGCGCACCCTCGTGCACAAGGCGTACGCGTTCACCGTCGGCGGCGGCAACGACTACGCGCGCATCACCGTCACCGGCTGACGCCCGCAGGCGCGGGCGCTCAGGCTCCGCGCAGGCGCTCGGCCAGGGAGGCCTCCAGCGCGCCGAGTCCGATGCGCTCCTGTGCCATGGTGTCGCGGTCGCGGACGGTGACGGCGTCGTCGTCGAGGGAGTCGAAGTCGACCGTGACGCACAGCGGTGTGCCGATCTCGTCCTGCCGGCGGTACCGGCGGCCGATCGCTCCGGCGTCGTCGAAGTCGACGTTCCAGCCGCGTCCCCGCAGCCGGTCGGCGGTCTCGCGGGCCAGCGGCGAAAGGCGCTCGTTGCGCGACAGCGGCAGCACGGCGACCTTGACGGGCGCCAGCCGCGGGTCCAGGGCCAGCACCGTGCGGGTGTCGGTGCCGCCCTTGGCGTTGGGGACTTCCTCCTCGCGGTACGCGTCGACGAGGAACGCCATCATCGAGCGGGTGAGACCGAACGAGGGCTCGATGACGTACGGCACATAGGTCTCACCCGACGCCTGGTCGAAGTAGGTGAGCTTCTGCCCCGACGCCTCGATGTGGCTGGACAGGTCGAAATCGGTGCGGTTGGCGATGCCCATCAACTCGCCCCACTCCTTGCCGGGGAATCCGAACCGGTACTCCACGTCGATCGTGCCCGTCGAATAGTGCGCCCGCTCATCTTCGGGCACGTCGAACTGGCGCATGTTCGAGGGGTCGACGCCCAGGTCGACGAACCAGTCCCAGCACGCCTGCACCCAGTGCCGGAACCACTGGTCGGCTTCGGCCGGAGGCGTGAAGAACTCGATCTCCATCTGCTCGAACTCGCGGGTGCGGAAGATGAAGTTGCCGGGGGTGATCTCGTTGCGGAACGCCTTGCCGACCTGGCCAATGCCGAACGGCGGCTTCTTGCGGCTCGCCGTGAGCACGTTGGAGAAGTTGACGAAGATCCCCTGCGCCGTCTCGGGACGGAGGAAGTGCAGGCCCGACTCGTCATCGACGACGCCGAGGTAGGTCTTCACGAGGCCCGAGAACGACTTCGGCTCCGTCCAGTTGCCGCGCTGGCCGGTGTCGGGATCGGGGACTTCGTCCCAGCTCTCCGGCTCACGGCCACGCTTGGCGACGAACGCCTCCCACAGATGGTCGGCACGATACCGGCGGTGAGTGATCTTCGACTCGACCACCTCGTCGGCGAACGTGGCGACGTGGCCGGAGGCCTCCCAGACCCGTTTGGGGAGGATGATCGACGAGTCCAGACCCACCATGTCGCCGCGCCCGCGCACGAAGGTCTGCCACCACTGCCGGCGGATGTTCTCCTTCAGTTCGGTGCCCAGCGGCCCGTAGTCCCATGCCGATCGAGACCCCCCGTAGATCTCCCCCGCCTGGAAGACGAACCCCCGATGGCGGGCGAGGGCGATGACTTTGTCGAGGCGGGACTGCTCGGCCACAGGTGGCTCCAAATGGTCGGTGTGGTGCGGGTGCGCGACGGCGCGGGATGCCGCAGGCGGCGGCACCGCCCGATTCTACCCGGGCGGCGTGAGGTGCTTTCTCCAGGGCAGGGAATGTCGGGTCCACGACATGGCGCGATACGTCAGTCCAAACCCTTGGCAACGGGCCCCAACCGCGAGAAAGTACATGTGGGAGCAATCGACCGCGACACGCGTCGACCGCCTCGGGATCATCATCATCGGGCCCCCTATCGTGATGGTTCCGAAGGCGGCGCGGTCGGTGCACCAACCCCCGGTGTGGGGCGGTCACATGCATGAGGTGTGACCGGCGTGGGGTGCGCTTCAGGCACTGCGCATCCCACGCCGCCCCGCCTCGTATCCGAGTTGGATACGAGACGCGGCGCCGAGCTTGTACATCAGGTCGCGGGTTCGGCGTTGCACGGTGCGTTCCGACAGGCCCAACTCGGCGGCGACCGCCCCGTCGGTCGCCCCCGCCAGCAGCATGCTGAGGATGAGGGACTCGGTCTGATCGAGCTGGTCCTCCACGCGAACCCGCCGGTCGGAGTCAAGACGGAACGGGCGCGCGGCACGCCACACGTAGTCGAACAGGGCGATGCCGGTGACGACGATCGGGCTGTTCTGCAGGAACATCAGCCGCGTCGAGCCGTCCGGCCCCGGGGGCAACGGCAGCATCACGATCGCGTTGTCGATGATCACTATCCGCACCGGAATGCGGTCGATGGCCCGCAGTTCGATTCTTGGGCTGAGCCGACCCAGAACCTCGATCAGCCCCCCAGGCGCGACCAGCGCCCCGTCGGGGACCACGACGTCGTTCTGCACACCGCGTTCCACGGCAGCGGTCAGCGTGGGGTACCCGTCGGCCGGGACGATCGCGATGTCCTCCTCACCGGCGAGCGAGCGGATCGTCTTCATCGCGCGCGAGAACATCTGGTTCGCCCGGTCGACCACCGCTTGACGCCCGACGACGACCTCAACGGTGTCGCCGACGTCTTCATTGCTGCCGCGGCGGCGGTACCGGCGGTCGAGGTCGGACACATCCGCAAGCCAGCGCGCGCCCAGCGCGTGCGCGGCCTCCACCACGCCTCGCAGCGCGACGTTCGGAGGCGCGGCCACAAAGCCGCCGGACTCGTCCGGGTAGACCAGGCCCGACCGGCGCAGACGCCGTAGCACGTCGTGCACTTCGTCGATCTCCATGCCCAGCCGCACCGACAGCCCGCGCGCATCCAGCGCGCCAGCGTCGACGATCTCGCCGTACGCTTCCAACTCGCGCTCAGATGGCCCGAGATCCGTCATCGCTTTCCACCTTGCCCCGCTCCCCGTGGGTCCGCGGGGCGATTCTAGTCCGCAGCGGGTCCGCGCGCATGGGGGCGACTCCGCGGCGGCCTCGCCGGGGGAGGAGACTCACCGCCCGAACCGCGCTATCGCCGGATCGAGCACGGGGCGGAAGGTGGTGCGCCGCGGGCGGATCCGGGCACGCAGCGGCCAAGTGACACGTCGCAGCCAGCTGTGCATGATGACCTCCTATGACTCGGGAGACGCGGCGCGACCCGTTCCATGACGCGCCTCCCGCCAATCTCACTGAACAGGAGCGGAGTCCCGGGGCACTGATACCCGGCCGCGACCGGTCTCACCTGTGGATAACTCGGACCGCCGCGGGCCAGGCTGACTACGATCACCCCTGGTGCCACCACGCGAGGACAGGGGGGTGGATGTTCACCGGGACGACTCCGGCGACGCTCGACGAACTCGTGGAACGGCTCCGCACCCGCCGCGCTCAGGCGATGTCCCCATCGTTCAGCGAGATCGCGCGTCGGGTCAGTTCGGCGCGTGCGGCACGGGGAGTGCCCGCCAGCGATCGCTCCCCCGGTCGCGTGACCGTCTACGACTGCTTCCGCACCGGCCGCCGCCGCCTCGACATCGAACTCGTCCTCGACATCGTCGCGGCCCTCGGCGCCGACGAGAGCGAGATCTCCCAGTGGCGCCGCTGGTGCCTGGGGCTGCAGCCGCCCGGGCCGCGCGCGGTCGTCACCGCGCGCTCCTCCACCCCGGTCGTGACGCTGCCGCACGCACCGCGACGCCTCGCCGAGCGAGTGCGCACGGCGGGAACGACGCTGGTGGTCGGCATGCCGGGCGTCGGTAAGACGCAGCTGGCCGCCGCCGCCCTCGGCCGGATGGCCGCCGCCGATGTGGTGTCGGAGGTGATCACGATCGACGTTCGCGGCAGCGATCAGTCCGTCCCCCCGGTGCACGCCCGCGCCATCCTCGACGGAATCGCCCGCACCCTGGGCAGCGACGTCGACGAGCGGGTGCGCACGTCGGAGTACGTCGCGCGGATCGTCCGCGCACTGGCGGTGCGCCGCATCGGGGTGCTCCTCGACGACGTCGGTCGCGCGGACCAGGTGCGCGCCCTCGTCCGAGGTGTCACCCGTACACCGCTCGTGGTCACCAGCCGCCTCGCCCTGGACGTCTGCGTGGACTGCCGCATCGAGGTGCCGGGCTGGGACGCCGATGAGGCCGTGGGGTTCTTGGCGCTGCGCGTCGGCGCGGATCGGGTCGCTGCCGAACCGGATGCCGCGCGCGCCATCGCCGAGCTGACCGGCGGACTGCCGCTGGCGATGTCGCTGGCGGCGACCCGCATCCAACAGCAGCCGCGCTGGTCCCTGCGCGATCACGCTGACGCGTTGCGCACGCGGCTGGCCGGTCTGCAGCTCGACGACGATGTCTCGGCGTCGCTGCTGTTGTCGTACCAGTCACTGACGGCCGGTCCCCAGCGCGCCCTGCGGATGTGCGCCGTGCAGCCGGTGGAACAGCTCCCGGCAGCGCTGGTGGCGGCGGTGCTGGACTGCCCGCCGCGCGAGGCCGACGAGATGCTGACCGCGCTCGCCGATGCGCACCTGATCGCGCGTGGACCGGCAGGAGAGATCGGCATGCACGCCCTCGTGCGCACGTTCGCCGAAGCCCGCTCCCTCGAAGAGGACCCGCAGGCACGCCGCAACGCCGCCGTCGAGCGCCTCGCGGCGGCGTACGTGTCGGCGGCGCGCGACGCACGGCCGGCCGCGTTCGCGCTCGACGACGACACCGAACGCCGCGGCCACCCGATGGATGCCGCCGCGGCGAGCGCCTGGTACGCCGCCGAGATCGGCAACCTGATCGAGGTCGCCAGCGCCGTCACCGCACGACGGCCCGATCTGACCGTCGCGATCGCCGACGTCATCAGCCCCTACATCGAGTCGCAGTCGATGTTCCGCGCCGCGACGGGTCTGTTCCATGCCGCCCTGGAGTGCGCGAAGGAGCTGGACGACCCACGCGCCGTCGCCGACGCGGAGTACCGGTTCGGTCATCTGCTCGTGCGGCGCGGCGGACCCGGCGCCGAACGGCACCTGCACCGCGCGATCGAGATCGCGCGGGCCGCGGGCCTGCCGCGCACCGCTGTGCGCGCCTACAACTCGCTTGCGGTGTACGCGGGGTACCAGGGCGACGTGGATGCCGCGATCACCGCCTTCCGGCACGTGAAGGAGCTCGCCGTCGAGGCGGGTTTCGAGGCCGCGCTGGGGACCATCGACGACAACATCGGGGTCACGCTGCGTCATACCGGGGATCTGGCCGGCGCGACGGAGCACCACCGCGCGGCGATCGCGTTCGCGCACGTACGCGGCGACGCCGGCCGCGAGGGCGGGGCGATGAGCAATCTCAGCGAGGTGTGCCTCGCCGCCGGCGACGTCGCGGAGGCGATCGCGCTCGCCCGGGCCGCGATCGAGCTCACGCGCGAGGTCGCCCTGGGCCGCTACGCGCACGCGCTCACCAACCTCGGCAACGCGGAGGCCGCCGACGGCCAGCTGACGGCGGCCCGCGAACACCACGAGGAGGCGCTCACCCACGCGACCATCGTGGGCGAGGGACCGTTGGTGGCCTACATCCACAACAACCTCGCCGCCTGCCTCCACGCCCTCGGCGACGACAAGGCCGCACGCGCGGAGTGGTCGCTGGCACGTTCGGTGGCCGAGAGCGCGGACATCCGTTTCGAGCGGGCGCGCGCGCTGGTCGGGCTGGCGGTCTGCGACACTGCCGACGGCGCGACCGAGAGCGCTCGTACCCGCCTGCACGAGGCGATCGCCGCGTTCGGCACCTACCGGGGCGGTGAACCCAACCGCGCACGACGGCTGCTGGCGGACCTGTCCTGACCGTCAGCGCAGGTCGAGCCGCGCGACGGTGACCTCTTCGAGCGCGGCCTCGTCCACGTCGGCGCCGATGCCGGGACCGGTCGGGACGCGCACGTGGCCGTCGTCGAGCGCGATCGGATCGATGACGATGTCCCGCGCGTAGAACCGGTCCGATGCCGACACGTCCCCGGGGAGAGTGAACCCCGGGAGAGCCGCGAGGGCCGCGTTGGCCGCGCGGCCGATGCCGGTCTCGAGCATCCCGCCGCACCACACCGGAGTTCCCGCGGCCCGGCACAGATCGTGGATGCGCAGCGCTTCGAGGTAGCCGCCGACGCGACCGGCCTTGACGTTGATGACGGCGGCCGCGCCGAGGGTCAGCGCGTCACGGGCGGCCTTCTCGGAGGTGATCGACTCGTCCAGGCAGATCGGTGTCGAGATCCGGCGGGCCAGGGCGGCGTGATCGACGAGGTCGTCGTCTCCGAGGGGCTGTTCGACCATGAGGAGCCCGAAGCGATCCAGGCCTGCGAGGGTGTCGATGTCGTCAAGCGTGTACGCCGAGTTGGCATCGACTTGCAGCGGGATGCCGGGGAATGCCGCCCGCACCGCGGCGGTGTCGCCGAGGTCGCGCCCGGGCTCGATCTTGATCTTGATGCGCACGTACCCGGCATCCAGGTAGGCGGCGACGGCATCCACGAGCGCCGAGGGGTCCCGCTGGATGCCGACGGACACGCCACTGGGGATGCGTGTGTTCGTCGCTCCCAGGTGGCTCGCCAGAGACTGTCCCGCGGTGCGCAGCGCCGCATCGAGCACCGCCAGCTCGAGTCCCGCTTTGACCATGCGGTGGCCGAGGAAGGGGTGGAGGATGCTGGCGACCTCCCCGGGCGCGACGGCGGCGGGGGAAAGGAGCGCCGGAACCAGGAACCGCTCTGCGACGTCCCACGCCCCGCGGGTGTATTCGCTGGAGTACACCGGCGCCTCCTGCGTGACGATCTCGCCCCACCCGTCGCCGTCGGAGGTGCGGGCGCGCACGACGATCGCCTCGCGCACCGTCTGGGTGCCGAAGGAGGTCGTGAACGGCGTCACCAGCGGCAGGTGCACGACGCGCAGTTCGACCCCTTCGAGTCGTACGGCGGCCAGCATGCCGTTCACGTTACCGGCTGGGCGGGGACCGACTCAGCCCCGCACGAACAGATAGCCCCTGCCGTCGCGGAACCCGCCGACGACGCACCCCTCGGCGTACAGTTCCTGGAACCGCGCGCGCACCCGGGTGCGCCAGGCCGCCGCCTCGGCCGGATCGGTGCGGCGGAGGGATTCGATGTCGGGCGGCAGCGGCACGGTCGCGACGATGTCGGCTTCGGCAGGGGTGGACTGTCCCGTCACCGCGACCGGCCACGTCACCAGGAGGCGGTCGGTGGCCTCGCCGCGGTTGACCCCGTCGGCCAGCGCCCCGTAGTGGTCGACGAGGTACTCGCTGACGCGAGCGCCCAGCACAGACAGATTGAAGTGGGCGTTTCGGGCGACCAGGGGGTCGAACGTCCAGGTGATGTGTTCGAGCGAGCGTTCCAGCGCCCAGTCGCGCTGATGCTGCTTCAGCATCCGCCCCACGCCGCGTGACTGGTAGGACGGCAGCACGCCGGTGATGTGCGAGTGCATCGACCGCGCCGTCGGCTCGGCGCAGAACGCGGCGGATGCCCCGATGACGCGGTCGGCGTCGAACACCCCGGCCACGTAGTTACCGGAGTGCGCGAGCGCGCGCAGCAGCTGCGGTGCCA
This sequence comes from Microbacterium sp., assembly GCF_047972865.1. Lineage (GTDB taxonomy): Bacteria > Actinomycetota > Actinomycetes > Actinomycetales > Microbacteriaceae > Microbacterium. Next base: position 15,245 of record NZ_JBKEAY010000131.1, on the reverse strand, counting down.
CCGCGGACCGGTCGGCCCACACCTCACCGAGCACGGCCGCCCCGGCGACGCACAGTTCCGCCGTGTCGAGGATGCGCACCGTGAGCTCTCCGCCGCCCGGCGGGAGCGTGATGGCGCCGGTCACCGGGGCGGGGGTCTCCGCCGTCGTGACGTGCTCGGCGAACAGGCCCGGCCACGCCATCACCCCGTATGCCGTGCGGGCGACGACCAACTCGCTGCGGGGGATCAGCTCGCTCAGCCGCCGAGCGGTGCGCAACGGGTGGGTGGGGTCCTGCGACCAGGCCAGAACGAGCGTGGGCACCCCGATGCCGCGCACGTGGTCGGGTGACGGGAAGTCGGTGGCGGCCGCACCCCGCAACACCGTCGGCAGGAGCTCTTCGGCCACGGCGAGGCCGGTGGCGGGGGCATCGGCGAGCGCGGGCGGCACCGGCGCCGTGCTGCCGCTCTCCTCATACGCGGCGATGCCCTCCGCCTCGATGAGCGCAGCGCCCGCGAGGTAATGCTGCGCCTTCGCGGCGCGCAGCCCCCACGCCGTCGGCGGTGTCAGCAGCGTCAGCGTCGCGAAACGCTGCGGGTCGGCGACAGCGGCGTGCAGGAGGGTCCCCGCGCCCATCGAGGCGCCGACGCCGTGGACCGTCTCCCCCGGTGCGACGTGATCGAGCAGCGCGAGGAGGTCGGCGGCGAGGCGGTCCCAGCGGTAGTCGCCCGAATCGGAGCTGCCGCTGGAGCGCCCGTGGCCGCGGGCGTCGTAGCGCAGCACCCGGTGTCCGCGCAGCGACCGCCCCAGATCGAGGCCGAGCAGCGCGTCGCGCTCGCGACTGGAGGTGAGCCCGTGCAACTGCACCACGAGCGGTCCGACGTCGCCGGTGAGGTCGTACGCCAGGTGTGCGGAACCGAGGTCAAGAGTCTGCACCACTGTCTCCCGAGTCACGATGTCACAGAGTCACAAAGGGCTGTCCGCCTACCTTACGACCCATTCAGAGGGCGCGGACCCACGCCCGGTCCCGGGCCGCGGCACGCCGACCGCGTACACTACGGCGCGATGCGTCTCACCCATGTGCTCCACATGGAGCTTCCGCCGGGCACCCTGGCGACGTGCGCCGTCGAGCTGCGGGCCGACCGGTCACGACCGCTGCCGATCTCTTTCGACCAGCGGCGCCACGTCGGCGCCGGCGACCGCGCCGGGTCGTGGATGGCGTTGGCGTTGCGGATGCCGGGCCCGGCCGACCGCGCGGCGCTCGCGCACGCGTGGCGCGCCACCTGCGCCCGGCACGGCACGCTGCACTCGGTGTTCGGCGCCGGCGACGACCTGGAACTGCACGCCGCCGACGCGGGGGCCGCGGCGTGGACCGACCACCGGGTCGACGCCGACATCCGGGTCGCGCTGCGCGACGCGCTCGACGCCGGATGCCGCCCGTTCGCCGCTCCGAGCCACCGGCTGTGCCTCCTGGAACCGGACGACGGGTCGGAGCCGGTGATCGTGCTGGCCTCCGATCACTCCCACCTGGACATGTGGTCGCTGCTGGTGCTGGCACGCGACCTGCGGCGAGCCTTGGACGGTCACGCGCTGGAACCGGCGGCATCGTTCTCCGCCCACACCGCACTGCTGGAGCAGGCCCCCGCGGCGCCCGAGTCGGTGCGCGCCGAGTGGACCCGCATCCTCACCGAGGGAGCCGGACGCATGCCGGTGTTCCCGCTGCCGCTCGGCGACCTCAGCGCGCCCCGGCCGGAGATCGTCGAGGTGCACGACGTGCTCGACGCCGACGGGGCGGCCCGCCTGGCCGAGCGCGCCGCCGCGGCCGGTGTGCGCACGACCGCGCTGGCGGTGGCGCTGCTGACCGGTGTGACGCGCGAGCTGGCCGGCGCACCCCTGCGGGCGGTGTTCCCGGTGCACAGCAGGTTCGAGCCGCGGTGGCACGACGCGGTCGGCTGGTTCATCACGAACGCCGTGCTCGAAAACGACGACCCGTCGCCCGCCGCCGGCGCCGCCGCGATCCGCCGTGCCCTCGCCCTCGGCTCGCATCCGCTCGCGCCGATCCTGGCCCCGTGGGGCGGCATGCCCGCCACGCCCGGGATGTTCGCGATCTCGTGGCTGGACGCCCGCCGCATCCCTGTCGAGGTGCCCGGGGCGACCGGAGTGCAGTGGGTCTCGGCGGCGACGGCGACCGACGGCGTGATGGTCTGGTTCCTCGCCGGCGACGACGGGCTCCACCTGCGGGTGCGCTTCCCCGACACGCCAGAGGCCCGCGCGAGCGTGGCGGCGTGGGTGGGTGCCGCCCGGGGCGCCCTCATCGCCGTCGCCGGCTGACCCGGCGACGGCGCGATGCTCGCGGAACGCGGCGACCTCTGCCAGGCTGAGAGCAACGCGGCTCCCGTGCCGCCGTCGACGCCCACCGAAAGGACTCCGATGACGTGTTCGCCCGCCCGTGGCCGGCTCCGCATCCTTGCCGTCGCGGCCGGGGGGCTTTTCGTGGCCGCCGGCGGCGCCGCCTGGACGGCCGTGACGACACAGCTCCGCCACGAGGACATCACGGTGCCCCCGAACGCCGACCTGCTGCCGGGGAGACGCGTGCTGGGCCCGCTGTCCGCGTACGCGCAGGCCGAGGTCATCAAACGCAACGCCGAACGCGGCACCGGTGGTCGCACATTCGCCGACATCAGCGCCGCACTGCGCGGCGTGGACGGCGACTCCGACGAAGCCCGCGAACTCCGCGGGCATAGCGCGTCGCTGGCGACGGCGGCCTCGCTGCGCACGTCGCTGATGACCTCGGTGCTCGCGTACGGCGTGAGCGCCCTGGTCGCGGGGCTCGGGACGGTGTTCCTCGTTGCCGGTGCGCAGCTGAACCGGAAACGCTAGCCGCCTGCCCCCCGCGTAGCAGCGACATTGCGGCGAGCGCACGGCCGGTGTTCGGTCGGTCCGAGAGCATCCGGATGGCCGATAGCCTAGGTCGGTGAACCAGAACGATGACATCCGACGACGACTCACGCGGGTGCCGCCGCAAGGCGCGATCATCGCCGTCCTCGCGATGGCGGGGCTGTCGTCGTCGTTCATGTTCACGCTGGTCGTGCCCATCCAGGCGAAGCTGCCTGAGCTTCTCAACGCCAGCCGGGAGGACACCGCGTGGGTCGTGACGGCCACGCTGTTGGCCTCAGCGGTGATCACCCCGATCGCGGGCCGATTGGGCGACATGTACGGCAAGCGACGCATCGTGCTGGTGCTGCTGGCGGTGCTCGTGATCGGATCGGTGATCGCCGCGCTGTCGTCCGACATCGCGTGGGTGATCGTGGGCCGCACGCTGCAGGGCGCCGCCAGCGGCGTCGTACCGCTCGGGATCTCGATCCTCCGCGACGTGCTGCACAGCAGCCGCGTCGGCTCGGCGATCGCGCTCATCAGCGCCACGATGGGGGTCGGCGGCGGACTCGGGATGCCGCTGAGCGCACTGGTGACCCAGTACGCCGACTGGCACGCGGTGTTCTGGATGGCCGGCGGGCTGGGTGCCGTCGTGTTCGCGCTCGTGCTGTGGATCGTGCCGGTGAGCGTGCTGCGCACCGCGGGCCGGTTCGACTACGTCGGTGCCTTCGGTCTCGCGCTGGGCTTGGTCGGCATCCTCCTGGCCGTCTCGCGCGGCAACGAGTGGGGATGGACCTCCCCGATCGTGCTGGCGTGCGGGCTGGGCGGGGTGGCGGTGCTGGTCGTGTGGGCGTGGTACGAGCTGCGAATCTCCGAGCCGCTGCTGGATCTGCGTGTGGCGGTGCGGCGCCCCGTGCTGCTGACCAACCTCGCCTCGGTCGCGATGGGCTTCGCCCTGTTCGGCTCGAACGTGCTCTACCCGCAGCTGCTGGAACTGCCGCCACCGGCCGGACTCGGGATGACGCTGCTGGGCGCGAGTCTCATCGTCGCCCCGTCGGGCCTGGTCATGATGGTGCTCTCCCCGTACGCCGGCAAGCTCGCCGGGACGATCGGTCCGAAGCTGCTGCTGATGCTGGGGTCGATCGCGCTGATGGCGGCCTACGGGTTCTCGCTGCTGTGGGCCACCGAGATCTGGCACGTGCTCGTGTCGAACCTGCTGGTCGGCGTGGGCATCGGTTTCGGTTTCGCCGCGATGCCCATGCTCATCATGCGCTCCGTGCCGCAGAGCAAGACCGGAGCCTCGAACGGACTGAACGCGCTGTTTCGCGCCCTTGGCACGAGTTCGGCCGCGGCACTGATCGGTGCCGTCCTGGCCGCCGATGCGACCATCCAAAACGGCGTCCCTGTGCCGACCCCGTACGCGTTCGATCTGTCGTTCGCGCTCGGCGCGGGCGCCGCGACGGTCGCACTCGTGCTCGCGTCGTTCATCCCGCAGCATCCGCAGCTGGAGAAGCGACCCTCGCTGCCGGAGTGAGCGCAGCGCGCCCGACGGGCTCAGAACGCCCGGCGGTGTCGTAGCCGGGGCCGATTGCGCGCGGGCGGGATCGCCGGGGCCGGCACGGCGGGTCCGACGGTGGCCACGAGGTCGCCGATCCCCTCGACGCTCATCGCGACCTCGTCACCGGTCCGCAGCGGCGGCGGGGTGAGTGCACCGTTGCGGCCCCACAACTCGCCGAGGCAGCCGCCGTTGCCGACCGTGCCCGAGCCGAGCACGTCTCCGGAGACCACGCGTGAGTTCCGCGAGGCGTAGGCGACCAGTTCACCGAACGGCCACCCCATGTTCGAGAGCAGGTCCTCGCCGACCAGGTCGCCGTTGACCCGCACCTCCGTGCGCAGCGCGAGGAACCCGCCGTCGTCGAGGAACGGAGCGAGTTCGTCGGCGGTGACGATCCAGGGCCCCAGGGTCGTGCCGAAGTCCTTCCCCTTGGCGGGTCCGAGCCGCACCATCATCTCGCGGGCCTGCAGGTCGCGCGCCGACCAGTCGTTCATGATCGTGTACCCGAAGATGTGGGATGCCGCCTCGTCCGGTGTGAGGTTCACGCCACCGCCGGCGGCGATGCCGCCCACCACCGCGGCGACCTCCAGCTCGAAGTCGAGCCGCTCGCACACCGGCGGCGACACCGCCTCCGACGGCGCGAGGACGGTGTGCGGGTTCGTGAAATAGAAGGTGGGGTACTCGTACCATTCGTCGGCGACGTTGCTGGTGCCTTCGACGCCCGCACTGACCCCCTCGACGTGCTCCTCGAACGCCACGAAGTCACGGATCGAGGTGGGCGCGAGCGGTGCCAGCAGAGTGACGTCGGCCAGCGGTGTCGCGGCATCCGTCACCCGCTCGTGGAGGAGGCGGGCGGCCTCGAGTCCGCCGGCGAGCACCTCGGCGACGGTGAGGCCGTCGCCGAACGGCGCGACCGTGTCGTCGATGACGAAACCCTCGCCGATTCCGGTGGCGTGCTGCCAGCGCGCGATCCTCATGCATCACTCCTTCGTCGTGCAGGTGCGCCGCGCGCGGTGTCGCAGTCGGCGTCACTGTCCACTATCGAGCATCGCGGAGCGCCGGGGAATCGGGCATCCGCTATCGCAGGCATCACCGCCACTGATGCTGCAGCGGTGCTCGGCGGCGGTGCTTGAATTGTAATCATAATATCGTTATGGTTCTACGAAACACCGCGTCAACGAAGACGGAGACACACATGAGCGACGACACCCGGCCCATCGTGATCATCGGAGCCGGCCCCGCCGGCATGGCCGCAGCCCTCTCGCTGCACACCGTCGGGCATCGCCCGATCCTGCTGGAGCGCTACCGCGAAGCACGCCCGGCGGGCAACATCCTCAACCTGTGGCCGCCGCCCATCAAGGCGCTCCAGGAGATGGGCGTCGACACCCACCAGCTCGGCGCCGGGTGCCACACCACGTTCCGCGGCGCGAAGGGCAACGTCCGCGCCGACGTGCAGATCCCCGAGGAGGTCGTCCGCGACTACGGCGGTGGCTTCATCGGGTTGCTCCGCCCCGCGCTGTACCGGCGGATGCTCGCGGCCATGCCCGATGGCGTCCTCCGCACCGACGCCGAGGTCACCGGCCTGGACGACCACGGCGACGGCGTCACCGTCACGCTCGCGGGCGGCTCCGCGATCGAGGCGGCCGTCGTCGTCGGCGCGGACGGGATCGACTCGATGGTGCGCACCCGGCTGTGGGGGCCGAGCCGCAAGCGCGACCACAAGCTCGCGATCATCGGCGGCTACACGTTCGATGGCGTGGCCGGGGTCGAACCCGACGAGGTCGTGCTGATGCACAACCGCACCGTGCAGGGCACCTACTCCTCGATCCTCGACGACGGGCGCAAGGGCGTCCAGTGGTGGGTGCTGGAGGCATGGGATCCGGCGGTTCCGGCACCCTCCGACCTGAAAGCCCGTGCCCGCACACTCGCGGGCGGGTTCCCCGGGGCACTGCGGGGTCTGGTCGAAGCGACCGACCCCGCACACGTGCAACGGTGGCCCATCCGCGACCGGAAGCCGCTGACGCAGTGGTCGCGGGGGCGCACCACCCTCGCCGGCGACGCCGCGCACGCAACCTCGCCCTACGCTGCCTATGGAGCCGGCATGTCGATCGGCGACGGCTACACGATCGCGCAGGAACTGACCGGGCTCGACCTCGACGACACCGCCGCGGTCGCCGCGGCGCTGCACCGGTATGACGACCGTCGCATCCCGCACACGACCTCCCAGGTGCAGCAGGCCTACATCCTGGGGAGGATGTTCCACCACGCCCCCGCGTTCCTGCGGCCGTTGCGCGACTTCGTGCTCGATCACACCCCCCTGCTGCAGAAGCAGATCGGTGCGCGCAGCCCCGGCGAGATCGTCGCCCAATTGGACGAGATGGGACCGGGGCTGACCCGCCCGGCATCCGCGCCCGCATAGCATGGCCGGGATGACCACCGCTGATTCGGCAGACCGAGCCCCCCGGCAAGCGCGCAGTCGCGAAAGCTGGGAGCGCGTGCTCCAGGCCGGAATGGACCTGTTCGCCGAACGCGGCTGGGACCAGCTCACGATCGCGGAGGTGTGCCGTCGGGCCGACGTCACACCTCCCACGATCTACGCGCGCGTCGACGGAAAGGCAGGGCTGTTCCGCGCGGTGCACGACCGCTGGCTCGACGAGGTCGACCTCGTCGTGACAGAGCTGACCGCCGAGCACATCCATGACGGGGCGCCGCCGGCGGTGGCCGCGGCATCCGCTGCCCGCGTCGTGCTCGGTGTCTTCGAGCGCAAAGGCGCCGTGCTGCGGGCGCTCATCCATCGCAGCGGGCAGGACGAGGAACTGCTGCGCCGGGGCGGGGAGCCGCTGCGGGGCATGCTCGCCGGCCTCGCCGCGACGATCCCGATCCCGCCTGAACGCGCCGCCGCCGTCACCCGCACGGTGTTCGGCGAGTGCCTGATGCGGGCGATGTACGGCGCCGACTTCCTGGAGCCGGTCGGCGAGTCGGATGCCGCGTTCGGCGACCGTGTCATCGCGTTGGCGCAGCGGCTCGCGGGCTGAACCGCCGCGACCGCCGGCCGCGGCGAGCAGCTCGCGGATGCGGTGCAGGTGCCGGGCATCCGCCTCGGGCACGACGACCGCGGGCGCGGTGAGCCACCCATCGACCACGTCGAGCGCCTGAGCGACGGTGAGGGGGTGCGCGACGACGCGCGGATGCGTCGTGAGTCGCACGAAGGCCAGCGTGCTGACCCACGGGATGAGCACGGTGTCGGGGCCGGTCCGCGACGCGTCGAGCCAGGCCTTGGCCGATCGGTGATGCACCGACGCGCTGTCGACGGCGTCGTCATCGGCGCGGTCGCCACCGCCCGCGCTCACGCCCGGGACCTCATCGACCCGCGCCGCTGACCCGTTCGACCGCGCCGCCAAGGCCATCAGGGAGCTGGCGGGCGTGCGACCAGCACCTCGCCGACGCCGCTCACGGCGAGCGCGCCCTCGGATGCGGCCGTGAGCAAAGTGGTGCCGCGCGGGGCCGTCAGGCCGCCGACCTCAAGCGGTCCGTCGGTCACGACGACGATCGCGAATCCCGACTCGAGGAGAACCTCGCCGTCGACCGGGTGGCGTTCGAGTCGGAAGTAGGCGTCCGCAGCGGGGGGAAACACCGATCCAGACGTGGGTGCCGCCATGACGAACTCCGCGATCTCGCTCGCGGACCGCCCCGCACGGGTTACTGCCTCGAGGGCGACATCGAACCCGAGGCCCAAGTGCCCCTCCGTCGTGCCCCCGAGGGCGAAGCCGTGCCACTCGAGCAGGATCGACAGATCTTCGGGCTGTTGCAGTTCGAGGAGCAGGATGCCGGCCCCGATCGCGTGGAGCTCCCCCGGTGGCACCCACACGACGTCGCCGGGCTCGACGTGCACCTCGTGCAGCAACTCGAGCAGGCCCGCGGTGTCTTGCCGGTCGACGAGCTCGCGCAGGTGCCCGACTGCGACATCGTGCCGTAGGCCGACGTACACCGTGCCGCGCTCAAGGATGTACCAGGCCTCAGCCTTCCCGTGCGCACGACCGAGATGGCTCGCGGCAAAGTCGTCGTTCGGGTGGGCGTGCACGGGAAGGCGTTGGCCCGCGTCGAGAAGCTTCACGAGCAAGCGCGAGTCCGCGCCCCACCTGTTCGCGTGAGGGGCGCCGAGCCAGCCGACAGGGTCCGCCTCGATCGCGTCGCGCAGCAATTCGGCGTCGCCGAGCCGGGTGAGCCCGACGACATCCTCCCCGGAAACGGTTGTCGTCGAGCCCACCCAGTCCTCAGGCTCACGTTCGGGCGCACCCGTCCCACCCCGGAACGCCACGATTCGCGCGCCGCCGCGGTAGAAGCGATCAGCGGGTCTGTTCGAGGGCAGCACGATGGGCATGCTCACCCCTCCCCTGCCGCGTCGACGCGTCGGCGACGGGCTGAGACGGTGGGAAGGACCACCGGAACGAGGAACCCTCCGACGAAGCTGTCCCCCAAACCGATCGTGGTCGGGTGAGAAGTATCGACAACGCGCCCGGCCAGGCCGACGGCATCTGCCCGACGCGCGTGGACGGCTGCGACCACGCGTGAACCGGCCTCGTGCCGCGGCAGGCGATCGGTGTCGGCCAGGTCGGCGGCGCCAAAGGCGTCGCCGAGCCGGTGGCGGGTGGCAGACATGCGCACCGCACTGTCGAGCGACTCGCGGTAACGCGCAGCGCGGGGACCCACGCTCATCGACCAGAAGCGGCTGTGGACGACCAAAGCGGGAGCGGGGATCAGACGGTGCACCTCGTCGAGCGCTCCAGCGACGGCATCGGGGTCGAGCAGGTCCACCGCTCGACCGACATACTCTTGCAACTCGTCTTCGTTCATGCCGTAGACATCGATCCGCGGCAACAGGCGATCCCGCGCGACCGTAGCCAGCTCTCGCCGGTAGTAGCCGGCGTCTTCGTAGTAGACCAAGGCGTCTCGCGGAAGCGCACGCATCGCGATCTCGAGGTCATCGAGTCGTCGCGCGAGGAGAGTCTCGTCTTGCATCGTATTGAAGCCCGAGATGACAAAGGCCCGCGCGCCGCGCAACGCCGTGGCAAGTTCGGGCGCGATCGCCATTTCGCGGTTGGGACGGTCGTTCGCGAAGATGATGCGGTCAGCCACCTCCGAGACGATGACGCCGTCGTCGAGCGCGATCCGCGTTCCCACCGGATACTGCACGATCAGGTGCGGGTCGAGGCTGTCCTCGGTCGCCGAGCACACCCAGGTGATCGCCGCCGGCATGAGACGCCGAACGTTGTCGTCGATACTCACGAGGTGCTGGACACTCGGGATGCCGAGGCGCTCCAGCGCCAGCCCCGCCCGGACACCGGTACCCCCGAGAGTGACCGCCTTGTCGAACCGCTCGGCGAGGCGTTCGATGATCTGCGACGTCGCGACGAAGCGCTCGCCACCGGCGCCGGCATCTACGAATGCCAGTATCGCGGCCACGAGGGCTCGCTCGTCATCGATCGGCGCACTGGCTGTCAGCTCGGCACGGCGCAAGCCGTACTCTCGCGCGAGACCCCCGAGCACCTCGGCATCCCACGCGATCTCGTAGTCGACGGTGCCGCCGAGGCCGAGCACAAGCCGACCACTCATCCGTATTCTCCTCTGGCGGTCCGGCCGCTCAGTACAGGGCGGCCTTGCCCGCGGCGCCGAACAGTTCGATCTTCTCAGCCGCGGTGGCTTTGAGCGCCTTGATCGGCTCGGGCTGAATAGCGTTCGGCTCGCGCAACCGCTCGTCGGTACCGAGCACATCACGCATGCGGTTGTGGTAGCTGACTTTGATGTCGCTGGAGATGTTGATCTTGTTGATCCCGAGCGAAACGGCCCGCGCCAGCTCGGCGTCGGGGTTGCTGGAGCCTCCGTGGAGCACGAGCGGAATGCCGACGGCCGCCTTGATCTGCTGCAGCAGATCGTGGCGCAGTTCGGGGTTCTTGTCAGCTGGGTACAACCCGTGCGAGGTGCCGATGGCGATCGCCAGGCTGTCCACTCCGGTCTCCGCCACGAAGCTGACGGCATCGTCGACGTTCGTGTAGATGATCTCTGCGGCACCCGACTCGCCGTAGCTGTCGTTGGCGCCGATCGTCCCCAACTCACCTTCGACTTGGATGCCCACCGCGTGGGCGGCATCGACCACCTTCTTGGTGAGTGCGACGTTCTGGTCGAACGGCAGCAGCGACGCGTCGATCATGACCGAGGTGAAGCCGGCGTGAATCGCCTCGATCATCTGCTCGTAGCTGCCGCCGTGGTCCCAGTGGATCGCCACCGGCACCGGCGATCGGTGCGCGCGGGCGCGCATCGCAGGGATGAGATCGGTGGTGATGTGCGCGACCTCGTCGGGGTGGATCGCAATGATCACGGGCGCGTTCAATGATTCACTGATGTCCATCACCCCGAGGAACATCGCCCAGTCGCTGATGTTGAAGGCGGGAATGGCGAAGTCGTTCTGATTGGCGACATCGAGGATGGACTTGCCGGTGTACAGCACCACGTGGAATCTCCTGTGTTCGGTGGGTGGTTCGGGTCGGGATCAGCTCTTCACCGAGCCAGCGGTCAGTCCGCTGATGAAGAACCGTTGGAAGAACAGAAAGAGGATCAGCACGGGGATCGAGCCGAGTACGCTCATCGCCATGATCTGGTTCCACTCGTAGGAATGCTGGCCCATGAGCAACTGGATGCCGATGGGCACCGTGCGCATGTCGATCGTGCGGGTGAGGGTGAGGGCGAACAGGTACTCGTTCCACGCGATCATGAACGTGTAGATGCCGACCGACACGATCCCGGGGATGGAGATCGGCACGAGCACTCGCCACAGCGCCGTCATCGAGCCCGCACCGTCGACCCGTACGGCTTCGTCGAGTTCACGCGGCAGCGTGTTGAAGTAGCCGGTCATCATGATGATCGCGTACGGCAGGGTGAACACCATGTAGGTGAGGATGAGGCCGAGGTAGGTGTTGTAGAGCCCGAGCCCGACGACCAGGCCGAAGTACGGGATCAGAAGCGTGATCGGCGGCACCGCCTGGACGCTGACGATCACGACGTTGAGAACGCGCTTGCCACGGAACTCGAACCGACTGAACGCGTAGGCCGCCTGGATCGCCACCAGAAGCGTCGAGATCGTCACTGCCCCGGCGACAATGTAGCTGTTGACGAAGAAGCGCATTGTTTCGGCGTCGGTGAAGATGGCCCCGTACGCGTCGAACGAGAAGCTCTCGGTGATCAGTCGCGGCGGCAGTTCGAAGATCTCGGTGTTCGACTTGAACGAGTTCGACAGCATCCACACCACGGGGCCAGCCGCGAACACGGCGCCGAGAAGCAGCGCGACGACGAGGATGGCGCGGGACGTGCGCCGGCGGGCGAGGGCCGATAGCGCCATGTCAGTCTCTCGCTCTCTGGTGGCGCACGTAGAACACGGCCAGCACCATAGACAGGAGCAGCACGAGCACGGCTGAGGTCGCCGCCAGGGCGAAGTCGTACTTCGCGAAGGCCAGCTTGTACGTGTACGTGCTCAACACCTCGGTCACGTTGATCGGCCCACCGCCGGTGGTCATCCAGATGAGCGCGAACTGCTGGGAGGTCCAGATCAGATCAAGCAGCACGAGGCTCACGATGATCGGGCGCAGCTGCGGCACCGTGACGTTCCAGAATCGCTGCACGCTGCGTGCACCGTCGACGGTGGCCGCCTCGTAGAGATCGCTCGGAATGCCTTGAAGCCCTGCCAAGAGGCTCACCATGAAGAACGGGTACCCGGCCCAGATGTTGATGAAGGTGACCGTCCCCAGCGCCAGCTGCGGTGAGGCGAGCCACTCGATGTCCGTGTTGAGTAAGAAGTTGATGACCCCGTTGGGGGCCAGAAGCATGCGCCACAGCACGGCGATCACAGCGACGGTGAACAGCCACGGCAGCACATAGAGTCCGCGAAAGATCGCGCGGGAGACGTTGCCGATGAGCGGACTGTTGAGCATGAGGGCGAACACGAGGCCGAGGACGAGGTGGGCGGCCACGCTGGCGACCGTGAAGAGGGCCGTGTTCGAGGTGGCGTTCCAGAATCCGGAGTCGGTCAGCACCGTGACGTAGTTGTCGACCCCGACGAAGGTCGGCGACTTCTCCAGAATGGCGTCGTCTTGGAACGAGTAGCCGATGACCATGACGATCGGAACGATCATCAGCACGAACAGCAGCAACAGCGTCGGCGAGACGAAGGCGTAGGACTCGGCCGTTCGCCGCAATTGTCTGCGACGCTTCGACCACGAAACACCGGTGACGAGCACTTCGGTGTCGAGCGACTCTGGCGATCTGAGTGTCATGGCAGGGCAGGTTTCCTCCGGGGTCGGGGTGCCGGCCGGTCAGGCGCGGCACCCCGGGATCGGACGGGTGGGTCAGAACTCCGCTTCCCACGCCGTCTGCGCTTTGGTCAGCGCTTCTTCCATGGACTGCTGACCGTCCAGCGCCGCCTGAAGCTGCTCACCCAGCTGACGCATGAGGTCCTCGGCGACCGGAAGACCCGTGAACTCGTTCGCGGGGTATCCAGCTGTGTAGATCTCGAACGCCTGCTCGAACAGCGGGTCGCTACCCGAGAAGTCGGGTACCGAGTCCTTGTTGCCGGGGAACGCGTTGGCCATGGTCGACAGCTCAGAGTTGATGTCTTCGCTCATCAGGAACTCGACCAGCTTGAAGGCGGCGTCCTTGTGGTCGGAGTTCTCTGCCACACCGATGCCCCACGACGCGTAGGGGATGCCGCGCTCACCGGTGTAGTCGTCCTCTGCCGGAATCGCCGAGATCGAGAAGTTCAGATCGGGGTTCGATTCGCGAATCAGGTTGATGTGGGCGAGCGAGTCGATCATCATGCCGACGCGACCGTTGGTGAACTCTTCGACCTTGTCCTGCTCTTTCATGGTGAACGAACCTGAGGCGATGACGCCGTCGTTCCACAGGCCGTCGACGTAGCCCATCGCTGAGGTGACATCGGCGTTGGTGAGGTCGGGCTGACCGTCGTTCACCATCGATCCACCCGACGCCCACACCCACGACATGACGTCGTTCTGCACACCGTTGGGCGTCTCCAGCGAAAGCGGAAGCACCCAGCCCGACACGTCTCCGCCGAGAGCCGTGACCTTCGCGGCCGCGTCGGCGAACTCGGTGCGCGTGGACGGGGGCGCGGTGACGCCGGCATCTGCGAGCAGATCGTCGTTGGTGAACATCGGGTAGACGAAGTTGACGACCGGGATCATGTAGGCGGCGCCGTCGACCTGAATCTGACTGGCGAGCTGGCTGTCGTCATAGCCTGCCTCGCTCATGAGGTCGGTAAGGTTCGCGATCACGCCCTGCGAGGCGAAGTCGTTGACCCACGCGCCGTCGAGACCGACAACGTCGGGCATGGTGCCCGACGCGGCGCCCGCGAACAGCTGCTCTTTTGTCGAGGCGTACGGGCCGCTGACGAGATCGACCGTGATGCCGGGGTTTTCGTCCTCGAATTTGTCGATGAGTGCGCGGAACTCGCCATCTGGCAACTCCGGCTCCCACCATTGTGCGAACTCGATCGTCACGTCGCCGGCGGCGTCGGTGGATCCATCGGTGGATCCACTTGAGCACCCCGCGGCCAACAGCATCGCGGCAGCCGCGGTTGCGGCTCCGACGATCCTCAGGGACTTGCCCCCAACTGCAATGGTCATCGCTTCTCCTCTTTGAGTGTCAAGGTCACACACGCCGAGATGCGGCTAATTGCGCCTTTCAGCATAATTATGCCGCTCTCTGCGGTGTCGTCAACCGCTCGTTACCCTTTTGTGCTCATTCATGCTTGATTTTGCTCGTTTTGTCGCAGTCCAGGCACTGCCGTGTGCTAGAGAAGTGGGATGAGCACAACAGGCGGACCGCGCGGACGACGGCTCCCGGCTGGGCGCAAGGCCGACCTTGCGGCGTACGTCGCCGAGAACGGCCAGGTCACCGTGACCGACCTGGCCTCGCACTTCGGAGTGTCTATCGACACCGTGCGACGGGATCTGGATCAGCTGCACCGCGAGGGCGCACTCGTCCGTACGCACGGTGGCGCCCTCAGCACCGTCGAGGGTGGCATGCGCGACCGCGGGCTCGACGTGCGCCTGCGGGTGCAGGTCGAAGAAAAGGAGCGGATCGCGCGCTTGGCCGCCGAGATGGTCGATGACGGCGCCGTAGTCATGCTCAACGCGGGAACCACGACCCTCGCCGTCGCACGCGCACTGCGCAACCACCGACACCTGACGATTGCCACGAACAACCTGCGGATCCCGTCCGAGATCGCCCCGTCCGCCTTCCGCGACCTCTACGTCTTCGGCGGTGCGGTGCGCACCATCACGCAGGCGACCACCGGACCGGTGGCCTTCACAATGAGCCCTGGCGGTCCCGAGATCGAGATCCGCTGCGACCTCGCACTGGTGGCCGTCGGCGCCGTCGATGCCTCGGGCTACTCCACGACGAATCTCGGCGATGCCTCGATGATGGCCGAGATGATCCGCTCCGCCGACCGCACGGCCATCCTCGCCGACTCCACCAAACTCGGCAGGCGCCTGTTCGCACAGGTCGCGCCGCTCGACGGCGCCAACTACCTCATCACCGACGCGGCGCCGCCCGCCGACCTCGCGGCGGCCCTGGCCGAAGCCGACGTGACGATCACCACCGCCGACCCTCGGTGACCGCCACCCGCGACATCCCCGCCGATGCGGGGTGTCACGAGCCCTGGACGCGAGAACGAGCGCCACTCCTCGCCGCGGTGGACCCTGCCCATACCCCGCCGTCGACACGGCGGATGAGCTCGGCGCCCGCACGTTCTCAGTCGCCGAACTCCTC
>NZ_JBKEAY010000102.1:0-11507 GCF_047972865.1 Microbacterium sp. | reverse complement strand
TGCTGTTCGACGAGCTGACGGCGCTGAAGGCGCGCGGCATCGACACGTCGCGGCTGCGGATCAGTGCGAACGCGCACGTCATCACGCAATACCACCGCACGCTCGACAAGGTCACCGAGCGCTTCCTCGGCAAGCGCATGATCGGGACCACCGGCCGCGGCATCGGGCCGACGTACGCCGACAAGATCAACCGGGTCGGCATCCGCGTGCAGGACCTGTTCGACGAGAACATCCTGCGGCAGAAGGTCGAGGGGGCGCTGGAGCAGAAGAACCATCTGCTCGTGAAGGTGTTCAACCGGCGTGCCATCGCCGTCGACGAGGTCGTCGACGACCTGCTGTCGTACGCCGACCGCATCCGTCCGATGGTGTGCGACACCGGGTTGCTGCTCAACGACGCGCTGGATGCCGGGGACGTCGTCGTCTTCGAGGGCGGCCAGGCCACGATGCTCGACATCGACCACGGCACGTACCCCTTTGTGACGTCGTCGTCGGCCACCGCGGGCGGCGCGGCCACCGGGTCCGGCGTGGGTCCGAACCGGCTGGACCGCATCGTCGGCATCGCGAAGGCGTACGCGACCCGCGTGGGTTCGGGTCCGTTCCCCACCGAGCTGTTCGACGAGAACGCCGACTTCCTGCGCGACCGCGGCTTCGAGTTCGGCACCACGACGGGGCGCCCGCGCCGCGTCGGGTGGTACGACGCCCCGATCACGCGGTACGCCACGCGCGTCAACGGCATCACCGACCTCGTGCTCACCAAGCTCGACATCCTCACCGGCCTGGAACGCATCCCGGTGTGCGTCGCATACGAGGTGGGCGGCACCCGCGTCGATGAGGTGCCGGTCAACCAGACCGACTTCCACCACGCCACGCCCGTCCTGGAGTATCTGCCCGGGTGGAGCGAGGACATCTCCGGTGCGCGATCGTTCGGCGACCTGCCGCAGGCCGCACAGGACTACGTGCTCGCGTTGGAGCAGATGAGCGGCACCCGCATCTCCGTCGTTGGGGTCGGTGCGGCGCGGGATGCCGTCGTCGTGCGCCACGACCTGGTGGACTGACACCCTTGCTGCGCCCCATACCCGCTCCGGTTGTTGCCCACCGGTCGGTGCAGATTCGGAGAGGGTCGCGCGCGGATTCGGACCCATCCGGCGGAGATGATCCGAAAGCGGGGTCAGAAGCCGAATCCACGGAGGGACAGGTCGGTGTCGGTTGCGCGCCCGCGCTCGCCGGACGCGCCCGATCCGGGTGCGCGACAGGCGCGCGGCCGTGAGGATTCTGCTGGGCGGCTACACCGCGGACCAGGAGGGGAACGCCGCAGGCATCGGTGTGTTGCACGCGGGAGCGCCGGATTCACCGCTGGCGTCGGGGCCGCTGGGGACACGGCCCGATGCCGTGACCGTCGCCGGCTCGCCGTCGTGGATCGCCCGGCATCCGACCATTGACGTGGTCTACGCCGCCCTCGAGGGCGCTGGGTCGGTGCGGGCGTTCGTGCGCACCTGGCAGGAGTCGTTCACGGCGCTCGGTGCCGACGTTGCGGTCGGGTACGCGGTGTGCCACGTCGCGGTCTCCCCAGACGGGCGCATGCTGCTGGCGTCGTGCTGGGGCGACGGACGGCTGGTGCGCCTGCCGCTGGATGCCGCCGGGCGGCTGGGCGCGGCGTCGGTGGCACCCGAGACGATCGACCCGTATGGGCCGGACGACGGGCCGTCGTCGCGGGCCACTGATGCCGTCGCCGACGCGCGCCGAGCCCTGCGGACCGCGGTCGGCGACGAGTACGACGATCTGTTGGGCGGAGCCTCCGACGAGTCTGCACCCGACCCGGCGACTGAACCTCGAGCAGAGGGGGTGCCCGAGGCCCGCCCGTCGCGCGCGCACCAGGCGATCTTCCTGCCGCGCGGGCGGGCGGCATCCACCGACCTGGGCGAGACGTCGTGCGGCTGTGGCGCGCCGAGAGCGCCGGGCTCGCGCTGGCGCAGGCGGTCGCCCTGCCGCAGGGGTCGGGACCGCGCCACCTGGTGTGGCACCCGAGCGGTCACCTGTTCGTCGTGACGGAACTGTCGCGCGAGGTGTTCGCGCTGGCGCCGGATGCCGCCGGTGCGTGGCGCCTGGTCGGCGGCGCCCCGCTCGCCCCGGGTCTTCCCGACACCGACACCGCCGCCGAGATCGCCCTGTCGCGCGACGGCGCGTTCGTCGTGGCGGGACTCCGCGGGTCGGATGCCCTCGCCGTGTTGCGCGTGGGCGGCGACGGCGCCGCGTTCACGCCGGTCGCGCTTGCCGATGCGGGGGTGCGCTGGCCGCGGCACCACGTCGTGGTGCGTGACACGATCCTGGTCGCCGGGCAGCGGTCGAACGAGGTCGCCTCGCTCGGTTTCGACGAGCGCACGGGTGCGCCCGGCCGCGTGCGGCACCGCACCGTGGCGCCCTCGCCGACCTGCCTGCTGCCCGACCCGCGCTGACCGGCTGGGGGCCCGCCCGCACGCCGTAGACTCGTTGATCGCATGTGGATTCGGATTCATGCGGCGGGGACGATCCGAATCCGGCGGCAGAGTACGAATCCACGGAGGGACAGGTCGGGGCAAGGCACGGGCCGGTCAGGTGCGGGCATCCTGCTTGGGGATCAGCACCTTCTTGATGATCAGCAGGATCGACGCGGTCACCGGGATCGCGATCAGAGCGCCGAGCAGCCCGAGCAGAGTGCCGCCGATGAGGGCCCCGATCACGACGAGCGATCCGGGCACCGAGATGGCCTTGTTCATCACGCGGGGAGTGAGAACGTATGCCTCGATCTGCATGTAGACGAGGTAACCGATCGCGAACACGAGCGCACTCAGCGGATCGCTGATGAGAGCCACGAGCGACCCGATCACCCAGAACAGGACGGTACCCACGAGCGGGATGACCGTGATGCAGAACGCGATCACGGCCATCAACTGGGGGAACGGCAGGCCGAGGACGAGGTAGAGCAAGAAGGTGAACACGGCGTTGAAGAACGCGAGGGTCACCATGCCGGCCAGGTAGCTGCCGACGGACGCGGTGATCTCCTCGGTCAGATCGCGCGTGAGCGGCCGATTGCGCGCCGGCGCGAGCCGATAGAACGCCTCTTTCATCTGCGGCAGGGTCGCCAGGAAGTACAGGCTCAGCACGACGATGATCAGCAGGCCCGAGACGCCCGACACGACCGTGACCCCCACCTGCACGACGCCGCCGCCGATGGCCGCGAGGTTGCCCGGGTCGGTCAGCAGCTTCTGTATCTCCGCGAGCAGGTTCGCCACGGTGTCACCGAGCTGCGTCGATGCCCACGCGAAGAACTCCGTCTGCCGGAACGCGGCGATCGTCGCGGGCAGATCGGCGACGAACTCCGCGACCTGGGTGACGACGGTCGGGATGATCAACCACAGCACGAGCGCGGCGAACAGCGCGAAGAAGAAGTACACGACCACGATCGCCCACGTGCGGCTGAGGCCGCGACCCTGCAGCCGGCGCACCAGCGGATCCAGGCCGAGTGCCACGAACAGGGCGAACGCGATGTAGATCCACACCGTCACCAACTGCGTGATCGCCATGCCGAGGGCGATCGCCACCAGTCCGCCGAGCACGAGGAAGAAGCCGAGGCTGAACGGCCGATTCAGGTTCGCCCAGAAAGTGCGGGATGCCGGGGTCTCATCGGTCATGTTCACACTCTAGGAGTCGACCTGCCGTGCGCGTGCTGAAGGTGGCTGCTGGACTGCCGCGGCGAGTTCGCGCTCCCAGGGCCGCGATGTCGACATCGGTGCTCGCCAAGGAACACCGATACGCTCGAGTTCTCGGAGGATCAGCAGCGACCGATCCGGTACTCGCATTGTGATCGGCACCGCGGTCCGGATTCCCTCGGGGACGTTGATCGAAGCCGCGGTCCTCTCTTCTTGGGCGAGGTTCTCCGCTTCGTGAGCGCTGTCCTTGGCTGCCCAGAGCCAGCGGCCGACGAGCTCATCGTGCGTGTACGCGTCCCATGAGCGGTACGTCTGCTGGATCGCGGCGGCGGCGATGTTCGCTGTGTCGCGCGCGAGGTCGGCGGGCAGCAGCCCTGCACCTTCGCCGGCGCGGCACAACATGATGACGCGCACCAGGTCGAAAGCCGCGAAGTCGACGCGTTCGGCTCCTTTCTCGTCCTCGGCGATGCGTCGCGCGCGCACCCAGACCTCGCGGTTGCGCAACGACCGGCGACCGTCGCGCTTGAGTGTCTTCAGGTACTCGGTGCGCTCGGCACCCGTCAGACTCAGGACACCGAGGCGCTCGGCGTCGAAATCGGCACGGTGCCCCCACGTGAGCAACGACCACAATTGGAGGACGAGGTCCTCACGGCTGCGAATGGACCAGGAACTCGCCAGCATCCTCGTGATCACCCCATCGACGTCCGTGAACGCGAACTCGTCGGCGTAGCGGCCGAAGCGGACGGCATAGGCGGCCGAGGCGGCCATGGCGACCGCCTCGGGGTCTCGTGCGAACTGTCCAGTGGAAAGCTCGGTCTGGACGTACACGTCGGGGAACTCTTGTGTTCGACGTGCCTCCCACCTCTGATACCACCTGTTCAGCCACCACACTCCAGCGAGCGCCATGACCAGCGCCGCGCCGAAGATGACACTGATGACAATGTCTCTATCCATCTGATGACGCTACCGCGACGGGATCCCGCCGCTCGCAAGGGCACCCGGAAGATTCGACCCCGCCGCACAGGGTAGGGTCGGCGGCGGGAGGAATCATGACCGACGCCACCGCTGAGTTGCACAGCCTGCGCGCCAGCATCGACAACATAGATGCGGCGCTGATCTTCATGCTCGCGGAGCGATTCCGCTGCACCAAACAGGTCGGTGTGCTGAAGGCCGAGCATGGGATGCCGCCGTCCGATCCCTCCCGCGAAGAACAGCAGGTCATTCGACTGCGGCGTTTGGCCGAGGAGGCCGACCTCGACCCCGAGTTCGCCCAGAAGTGGTTTTCGTTCGTCGTCGCCGAGGTCATCCGCCACCACACCGAGGCGGCCGGCGGCTGACACGCGCCCCCGGCCGCCGTTGGCTGCCCCCCCCGGGCGCCCCCTGCCCGGCCTGGGCGGCAGGGAGCTGGCGGGTCAGGCGGGCATGCGGCGCAGGGTGAGGAACGACCCGGCCGCGAGCACGGCGCCCAGGACCAGCCCCCAGAAGCTCAGCCCGACGACGCCGATCTGCCCGATCCACGCTCCCATGCCGGCCCATAGGTCGCGCCACGTGAGGAACCCCACGACGCCGAGGATGGCGAGCGCCGCGGCGATGATGGTGGCGGTGAGCCAGCCCGCTCCCCACTGCTTGTAGATCGTCGCGAACCAGAAGCCCACGATGAACGCGAGCAGCGTCGTGACGAGATACGCGAACCAGGCTGCCACAGCGCCGGCGCTCCAGAACCACGGGTTGTACGCGAACACCGCGCCGAAACCGTACCCGTCGGTGGCCTGCTCGATCAGGCCCAGAGCGACGAAGACGAGCGCCATGCCCGCAGCACTCAGGGCGGCGGCCAGGAGCGATCCGACGAAGAACTCCCGCCGGGTCACCGTCACCGCCTGCGAGAACGGGAAGGTGTACGCGAGGGCCTGCGCGCCGGCGGCGAGGAAGTACCACATCGGGGCCTGCGCTCCCCCGATGACGGTGACGCTGCCGTCGCCGGGGGCTCCGGAGGTCGTGATCTCCGCCCCCGCGAGAATCGCGAAGATGGCGAACGTGATCACCCACGAGCCACCGAGCACCATCAACGGGATCCACACAAAGGTCTGGCGGTTGACGAACTGGAGGCGCACGACCCCCCAGAGCCGGCCGCTGGGGGCGGGTCGGGCGGCAAGAGCGACGGAGGTCATCGCAGTGCTCCTTCTGTCAGGGCGGTTGTGGCGGCGGACGGATGCTGGGTGCGACGCACGATGAGCTGCTGCAGCGACACCGGGCCGCGTTCCACGCCCGCGGCGCGCATCGCCTGGTCCTGCTCGGCCGTGAAGGCTCCGAGCACGGTGGCGCTCGTGGTGCGGCCGAGGTGTTCGCGATGGATCACCTCGTGCCCCGCCGCGAACCGTTCGACGGCGTCGGCGTCGCCGACGAGGTTCGTCGCCGCAGACCGCGCCGATTCGGTGGACTCGGCCATGATGATGCGGCCCCCGTCGATGACGAGCACCTGCTCCAGCAGGTCGGCCACCTCGTCGATCAGGTGGCTGGACAGCACGATCGTGCGTGGCCTCTCGGCATAGTCTTCGAGCAGCCGATCGTAGAAGAGCTGTCGTGCCACCGCATCCAACCCCAGGTAGGGCTCGTCGAAGAAGGTGACCTCGGCGCGGGACGCGAGACCGATGACGACGCCGACGGCGGAGAGCTGGCCGCGGGAGAGCTTCTTGATGCGGCGATCCAGCGGAAGGCCGAAGTCGTCGATGAGACGCCGCGCGAACTGCTCGTCCCAGTCCCGGAAGAAGAGGCGCGCGACGCGGAACGCTTGCTGCGGCGTCGCGTCGTCCGGATATTTTTGACTCTCGCGCACGAAGCACATCCGGCTGACCACGCGGGCGTTCTCGTACGGATCCTCACCGAACACGCGCACCCGCCCGCTGGTCGCGACGTTCTGCGCCGTCAGGATCGACATGAGCGTCGTCTTGCCGGCGCCGTTGCGGCCGAGCAGGCCGTATATCGTGTTCTCCTCGATCGCGACGTCGACGGCGTCGAGAGCGGGTGTGGAGCGGTATCGCTTGGTGAGGCCGGTCGTTTCGATCACGGTGGTCATTGCGGGATTCCTTCCGTGGCGGCGCGCTCGTGCAGGATGCGGGCGATGTCGCCGGGGGTGAGGCCGAGCGTGCGCGCTTCGGCCAGGAGCGGATCGAGGTAGCGGCTCGCGAAGGCGGCGCGACGTTCGGACAGGAGTAGTTCGCGGGCGCCGGGGGCGACGAACATGCCGATGCCGCGTCGCTTGACCAGCACACCCTTGTCGGTGAGCATCGCGACTCCCTTCGCGGCGGTGGCGGGGTTGATGCGGTGGAAGGCGGCGAGCTCGTTGGTCGACGGCGCGCGGTCGTTCTCGGTCAGGCTGCCGTCGATGATCGCGTCCTCGACCTGTTCCGCGATCTGCAGGAACAGGGGTCGACCGTCATCGATCACGGATACCTCCACCACACTGGTTAGTTACTTGACTAGGTAACCAACAGGCTGCGACATTGTCAAGCCCGCACAAGATAACGGTGCGGTGTCGATGGGGCCGGCCCGTGGCCGACGGGTTGCGACTGCTCGGCCTCCTCGTTACCGTGGGGGCGGGCCTGCGGGCCCGACGACCAGTCCGCGCTCGTTCTTCAGCGGACACCAGACGCGGTGCGGGAGACGAGCGTACGGTCGGAGGTCTGGGGCGACGGACCCGATGTGTGTCGCCGACGTGTGGTGTGCTCGACGGTCGCCGCGCCGAGGATCTCCACCCGGGCGTGACCGAAATGCGGCCCGGACGCGCGGGCCCTTGAGGCAAGAAATCGTGAGTGCCACCCTCGCCCTCGAGGCGAAAAATCTGTTCAAAGTGTTCGGACGCAACCCGCACGAGGTCGTGCGGAGGCTCCAGGCGGGCGAGTCGCGCGACGACGTCGCCAGCCAGGGCACCGCCGCCGTGATCGATGCCAGCTTCGACGTGAAGCGCGGCGAGATCTTCGTGATCATGGGGCTGTCCGGCTCGGGCA
This sequence comes from Microbacterium sp., assembly GCF_047972865.1. Taxonomy (GTDB): domain Bacteria; phylum Actinomycetota; class Actinomycetes; order Actinomycetales; family Microbacteriaceae; genus Microbacterium. The sequence goes on along the minus strand of NZ_JBKEAY010000102.1, from coordinate 3,817 downwards.
AGTCGACCATCATCCGCATGCTGAACGGGCTGTTCGACACCACCAGCGGCTCGATCAGCGTGTACGGCGAATCGGTCACCGACACCACCGCGACGCAACTGCGCGAACTGCGCCGCGACCGCATCTCGATGGTGTTCCAGCACTTCGCGCTCCTGCCGCACCGCACCGTCGCCGACAACGTCGCCTACCCGCTCGAGCTGCGCGGCACGGCCAGGGTCGACCGCCAGGCGCGCGCGGAGGAGATCCTCGGGATGGTCGGCCTGGCGGGCTGGGGCGGGAAGTATCCGTCGGAGCTCTCCGGCGGCATGCAGCAGCGCGTCGGCATCGCCCGCGCCCTCGCCGCCGACACCGACATCCTGCTGATGGACGAGGCCTTCAGCGCGCTCGATCCGCTCATCCGCCGCGAGATGCAGGAGCAGTTGCTCGACCTGCAACAGAAACTGCAGAAGACAATCGTGTTCATCACGCACGATCTCAACGAAGCGATGTTTCTCGGCGACCGCATCGCGGTGATGCGCGGGGGGCGGATCGTGCAGATCGGCACGCCGGAGGACATCCTCACCGATCCGGCGAACGACTATGTCGAGCAGTTCGTGCAAGACGTCGACCGTGCCCGGGTGCTCACCGCGGCGAACGTCATGGAGCGTCCCGTCGCAGTCGTCCCCGACAGCGCAGGCCCGCGTACCGCGCTCAAACAGATGCGTGAAGCGTTCATGGGCGGTGCGTTCGTCGTCGATCGCGACCGGGTCCTGCGCGGCTACGTCAGCGACCGCGATGCGATGCGACTTATCCGCCGCGGCGAATCGTCGCTGCAATCGATCATCGCGCCGGTGCACCAGCAGGTTCACGAGGCTGAGGTCCTCATGAACCTGTTCGTGCCCTCGGTCGAGTCTCCGCTGCCGCTGGCCGTGGTCGATGCCGACGATCGGCTGGTCGGGGTCATCCCCCGAGTGACCCTGCTCGCCGCGCTCGGTCCCGGCCCGGGCGCCACCGGCGAACTGTCGTTGCCGCTGCCGCCGGTGCCGCAGGAGGAGATCGACGCCGTGTTGGCAGAGGCGACGGATGTCGTCGGCGGCAGCACCGGCAGCGAGGAGGGAGTGCGCTGATGGACGGTTTCCGTATCCCGATCGGCGACGGGATCGCCAGCGCCGTCGACTGGGCCAAAGACAACCTCGAAGGCCTGCTCGATGTCGTAGCGATGGTCGTGCGATTCCTCGTGGACGGGCTCACCGACATGCTGGTGGCCACCCCGTTCGCCGTCACCGTGGTGCTCGCCGCGCTGCTCGCCTGGTACGTGCGCTCATGGGCTCTCGCGCTCGGCACCGTGATCTCGTTCTTCGTGATCCTCGGCATGGACCTGTGGGTGCCCGCGATGCAGACGCTCGCACTGGTCATCGTCGCCGCCGCGGTGGCGCTGGCGATCGCGATTCCGCTCGGCATCTGGTCGGCGCGCAACGATACCGTCGGAGCGGTGATGAAGCCGATCCTCGACTTCATGCAGACCATGCCGGCCATGGTGTACCTCATCCCCGCCATCGTGTTCTTCAGCATCGGTGTCGTCCCGGGACTGGTTGCCACCGTGATCTTCTCGCTGCCCCCCGGGGTGCGCCTGACCGAGCTCGGTATCCGCGGCGTCGAGTCCGAGACGGTGGAGGCGGGCCAGGCTTTCGGTGCGTCGTCCGGTCAGATCCTGCGGGGTATTCAGCTGCCGCTGGCGATGCCGACGATCATGGCGGGGGTCAACCAGGTGATCATGCTCGCCCTGTCGATGGCGGTCATCGCCGGGATGGCCGGCGCCGACGGGCTTGGAAAGCTCGTCGTGCAAGCCATCTCGACGGTCGACACCGGCGACGGCGTGGAGGCAGGGCTCGGCGTCGTGCTGCTGGCGGTGTTCCTCGACCGCGTGACGGCAGCCCTGGGCAACCCGCACGACTACCCGGGCTCGCTGCGCAACGTGCTGGCGACGCGCCGCCTAGAGCGGCGGCGGGCGGCGACTGCCGAGGCCGAGAGCGCCTCGGCCCCCGACCAGCTCGTCGGCGCCTAACAGGCGCCGACGAGGCGCCACACAGATCTATACGAAACCGATGCAGACATACAGAAAGGGATACGTATGAACAAGCGACACAGCATCGCCATCGCCGCACTCGTGGGGGCCGCCGCACTGGTCCTGAGCGGATGCGCCACCGATACCGGTGGCGACACCGGTGGCTCGGGCGGCGACGCAACCGACGCGGCCACGGCCGACAAGGGCACCATCACCCTGGGATTCCTGCCGGCGTGGACGGACGGGCTCAGCACCGCCTACCTGCTGCAGAACCAGCTGGAGAAGATCGGGTACACCGTCGAGATGCAGACGCTGACCGAGGCGGGGCCGCTCTACACCGGGCTCGCTCAGGGCGACGTCGACATCTACCCGTCCGCGTGGCCCGAACTGACGCATGCCTCCTACATGGAGACCTATGGCGACGACATCGAAGATCTGGGCGCGTACTACGAGGGCGCCAAGCTCACGATCGCGGTGCCGGACTACGTCGAGATCTCCTCGATCGACGACCTCGCCGACAATGTCGACATGTTCGACGGCAAGATCTACGGCATCGAGCCCGGGGCGGGCCTGACCAAGCAGACCCAGGAGGTCATGATCCCGGAGTACGGCCTTGAGGACAGCTACGAGCTGATCACGTCCTCAACGGCGGCGATGCTCACCGAGCTGGGCTCGGCGGTGGATGACGAGGAGCCGATCGTGGTCACCTCGTGGCGTCCGTTCTGGGCGAATGCCACCTACGGGCTGAAGGACCTGGACGACCCCAAGGGTGCCATGGGCGACCCGGAGGCGCTGCACTTCCTGGGGACCGCCGGCTTCGCGGCCGCGAACCCGGAGGCGGCCGAGCTGATCGCCGGCATCCAGCTCGACGACGCCGAGTACGGTGCGCTCGAGGACATGGTCGTCAACGAATACGGCGAGGGCAACGAGGCGGAGGCGATCTCGGCCTGGCTCGCAGCCTACCCGGACGCGTTCTCGACGCAGATCGCGGACTGACACGATCGCGCGCACGGCGCGCAGGAACGGGGTCCGGTTCGCGCTGGGCCCCGTTCGTCGTCCGACCCGGTCGGGCAGACGCCGACATCACCCGTCGTCGCGCGGCTGCTCCAGCGGCAGCGCGACCCTGCTTTTCAGGATCTCGACGGCCTCGTCGGACAGCGCGATCAGGCCGTCGAGTTCGGCGCGGGCCCGACGGTAGGCGAGCAGCCGTTCGGGCGGCGTCGCTGTCTGGTCGACCGCGGTGGCCAGCAGTTGCTGCGCCGTGCGCAGGCGGCGGCGCTCGGTCTCGGAGAAGTCGGCATCCTTGAGTCGGCGCGCTTCGCGTTCGGCCACGTCGAAGGCCACCTCATAGTCGGTGACCGCTGCCCGGTACTCGGCGACGGCGTCGGCCGACACCCCAGCTTCGGCCGACGCGGGGCGCAGGCCGTCGGCGACCTTCTTGGCGCGCAGGAAGGCCGCCGTCAGCGGTTGCCGTCCGTCGCTCATGGCGGGAAAGGCGATGAGTTTGGCAACGTCGAGTTCGTACTGCAGCCACCGCCGGGTGACCTCGTCGTGCGCCCGGAACAGCTTCGCGAGCTGATCCGGCAAGGGCGACGGTTTGGTAAGCGGCTTCGGTTCCGATGCCCGGGCCGCCGTCTGTGCCGCAGTCAACTCGGTTCTCGCTTGCAGGAGTTCGATCCGGCGACGATGGCGCCGGCGGGAGATCTGATCCCAGCGACTCATCATGCCCCCGGCGACCCCCACGAGGGGAAAGATCAGCCACCAGTACCCCCC
>NZ_JBKEAY010000091.1:0-14835 GCF_047972865.1 Microbacterium sp. | reverse complement strand
GGCGGCGGGAACCTCGGCGAACGGGCTGCGGTCCACCCGCAGCCCGGTGAGGAGCGCGTCGAGGCGGCGCAGTGCCGCCTCGGTGAACCCCGAGCCGACCCGGCCGGCGTAGTGGAGCCGTCCCTCGTCGTCGGCGACGCCGACCAGGAGTGAACCGATCGTCCCGGAACGTTCCCCGCGACCGGGGCGGATGCCGCCGATGACCACGTCCTGGGTGTGCGTGAGCTTCACCTTCAGCCACCGCCCGCTGCGCGCACCGCCGCGATACGGGGCACGCGGATCCTTCACGACCACGCCCTCCAGCTCCTGCTCACGCGCCGCGGCCAGTGCGACCTCGACATCGTCGGCGACGGGCGGCACGACCACCGGCGCGGCGACGTCGGCGGTCGCCTGCTCGAGCAGCCGGCGGCGCTCGCGGAGCGGGTGTTGGGTGAGGTCGGCGTCGCCGAGGCGGAGCAGGTCGAAGAGCAGGAACGAGACCGGTGTCCGCGCAGCCTCGCGCTCGATCTCCCGGCTCTTGGTCAGGTGCATCCGGTTCTGCAGCCGGGTGAAGCTCGGGCGACCGCGACCGTCCAGCGCGACGATCTCGCCATCGAGGTCCAGCGTCGTGTCGGGGAGACCCAGGTCCGCTGCCGTCAGCTCGGGGTAGCGGGCGGTGATGTCGGTGCCGCTGCGCGCGCGCAGTCGCAGCCGGTGGCCGTCCCACCGCCCCAGCGCGCGGATCCCGTCCCACTTGAACTCCACCCAGGGGTCCTCGCCCCACCTGGCGGCGGCACGACGGGCAAGCGCCGGTGTCGACGGCTCCGCGAGCATCGGGGTGTGGATCGGCGCGGTCGCGGGCACCGATCGGCGGGCGGACGAGTTCGGGGCCGTCATCCGGTGGAGCAGCCACGACGATTTCTCGCCCACGCCGTCGGTGCGGATGAGGGCGACTCGCGCGGTCCCGAGTGGGCCGCCCGGGCGCCCGGCGAGCGTGACGATGACCTCGTCGTCACGCCATTTCTCGGTCTCGTAGGTGCCGGTGTCCCAGATCGTCATGGTCCCGGCGCCGTATTCGCCGTCCGGGATGGCTCCGGAGAAGGTGAGGTATTCCCGAGGGTGCGGTTCGGTCATCACGGCGAGCCGATTGTGGTCGCCGACGGTGGGGATGCCACGAGGCACGGCCCAGCTCACCAGCACGCCGTCGCGTTCCAGCCGCAGGTCGTAGTGCAGGTTCCGGGCGTGATGCTCCTGGACGACGAAGCGCTGTCCCTGGGCGCCGATGGGTGTCGCCGCGGGGTCGGACGGCATCGGTTCTGGGGTGCGAGTGGGGTCCCGTTTGTCGAGGTAGGCCCGCAGCGGCTCCGGTGCGCGGGGCGCGATCGCGGCGAGCGGATCGTCCCCCCGCTCCACGCGCGCGGCCACCTCCTCGCGGTACAGCTGGCGCAGGTCCGGGTCGGCGAGCTCCGCCCAGGTGCGGGGGGCCGCGACGCTCGCGCGGGCGCCGCCGCGCAGCGAGTAGGGGGAGATGGTCGTCTTCGCGCCGGTGTTCTGGCTCCAGTCGAGGAACACCTTCCCGCGGCGCGCGCTCTTGGACATGTGGCTGACGACGAGGTCCGGGTGATCGGCTTCCAGGAGACGCGCGAGTTCCTTCGCGAACGCGGAGATCTGCTCGCTGGAGCGGGTGCCGTCCAATGGGGCGTAGACGTGGATACCTTTGCTGCCACTGGTGACCGGCACCGGGTCCATCCCCAGATCGGTGAGGATCTCGCCGATCCATGCCGCCACCTGTGCGCACTCGGGCAGGCCGACACCCGGGCCGGGATCGAGGTCGAGGACCAACCGGTCAGGGTTGTCGCGACCGCCGTGCGGGCCGAATCGCCACTGCGGCACGTGGAGTTCGAGACTGGCGACCTGGGCCAGGTAGACGAGCGCGGCGAGGTCCTCCACGACGGGGTACAGCTTCGCGCCCGAGGAGTGATCGATCGGGAACCGGCGCATCCACTCGGGGGCCCCGGGTTCGAGCGTCTTGGCGAAGAAGGGCACCTCATCGGTGCCTTCCGGCCACCGCTTGCGTGTCACGGGTCGCCCGCGCAGCGCCGGGAGCAGTGCGGGGGCGACGCGAGTGTAGTAGTCGATCACCTCCGCTTTCGTGGTGCCGTCGCCCGGATAGAGCACCTTGTCGAGGTTGCTCACCCGGAGGCGGTGTCCGTCCACCTCGACGAGCTGTGCCTCGGCCATGGCGACAGGCTATTACGACCGTGGCGCGGCTGGCGGTGGGCGCGCACGACGGTGTGTACTGGGAGGATGAGAGCGATCTGGAAGGGCGCGCTGACCTTCGCGCTGGTGAACGTGCCGGTGAAGGTGTATTCGGCGACCGAGGACCACGACGTGCCGCTTCATCAGGTGCACGCCGCCGACGGCGGCCGCATCCGCTATCAACGCATCTGCGAGATCGATGGTGAGGTCGTTCCGTTCGCCGACATCGACCGCGCGTACGACGACGGTGAGCGGACCGTCGTCCTCACCAAGGCGGACCTCGCGTCGCTGCCGGCCGAACGCAGTCGTGAGATCGACGTCGTCGAGTTCGTCCCGAGCGATCAGATCGACCTGCTCACGCTCGACAAGGCGTACTACCTCGAACCGGACTCCGCGTCACCCAAGGCCTACGTGCTGCTTCGTGAGACCCTGGAGCGCACCGACCGGACGGCCATCGTGCGTTTCTCGCTGCGCCAGAAGACCCGGCTGGCGGCGTTGCGGGTCCGCGGCGAGGTGCTGGTGCTGCAGACGCTGCTGTGGGCCGACGAGGTGCGCCACGCGGCCTTTTCCACCCTCGACGAGCCGGTGAAGATCTCCGAGAAGGAGCTCGAACTGTCCGCCGCGCTCGTGGAGAGCTTTTCCGGCGATTTCGATCCGTCGCAGTACACCGACCAGTACCAGCGGGAACTGCGCACGCTGATCGATGCGAAACTCGACGAGGGCGACGCGTTCGACACCGCCGCGACCTTCGGCACGCGGGATCCGTCCGACGGCGGTGAGGTCATCGACCTGATGGCCGCGCTACGGGCCAGCGTCGAGCGCAGCCGCGCCGCCAGGGCATCGGCGTCCTGAGCCTCAGCTCGGGTCGGTGCCCGTGGTGCCGGAGCCCGAGTCGTCGTGGTGACGGAAATCGGGCTCGCGATCGAACACGTCGGCGTCGAGGACCAGCGCCTCGGCCTCTTCGTGGTCGGTGACCACGTCTTCCCCGGCTGCCTCCGCCCGGCGGGCCTTGCGGCGCTCGCTGAAATAGTGCCACAGCGTCACCAGGGCCGTCCCGCCGACAGCACCCAGCAGAATGAGATCGATGTACTGCTGCACGAACCATGCCACCGGCGGAATATAGCCGATGAGATAGCCGAACAGCGTCAGCCCGACGCCCCAGATCAACGCGCCGACGAGGTTGTAGAACGAGTACCGCCCGCGCGCCATATGGCCCACGCCGGCGGCGACCGGTGCGAACGTGCGCACGATGGGCACGAACCGGGCGATGACGATCGTCAGGCCGCCGTACTTGAGGAAGAACGCGTTGGTGCGGCGCACGTTCTTGCTGCTGAACAGGCCCGACTCCTTGCGCTCGAAGATTGCGGGACCGCCCTTGTGCCCGATGAGATACCCGACCTCACCGCCGAGGAAAGCGGCCAACCCGATCAGCAACGCCACCCACCAGACGGCCAGGCCGAACACCCCGTCCGGCGCGTACGGCTGCGAGTGGGACAGGAGTCCGGCGATCAACAGCAGCGTGTCGCCGGGAAGGAGAAAGCCGACCAGCAGACCGGTCTCGGCGAACACGATGAAGCACACCACCAGCAGGGCCCACGGTCCCGCGGCACTGATGATCGTCTCCGGATCGAGCCACGGGATGAGTGCGGCGGGGGCATGAAGGGCGGAGAGCAGCACAAGATTCCCAGGGTCGCAGGAAGATCGAGGCGGATGCCTCACTCCGTGCGGAAGGTGGGACTTGAACCCACACGCCCGAGGGCACAGGAACCTAAATCCTGCGTGTCTGCCAATTTCACCACTCCCGCGGAGCGTCAATTCTATCGACGTACCCCGCCGGCACTCTGGGGGGATACCCCGAATCGTGTCCATCGTGACCGGTGACCCCCCTGCCGCGCAGCCTGCGGCGTGGGTAACCTGCAATCGGACGGCGATGTTGCCGCCCCCTTCCCCCCGGAGGTAGTCGTGAAATTCTTTCAAAGGCTTGGTCGTTCGATCATGCTGCCCGTTGCGGTGCTGCCGGTGGCCGCAATCCTCATGGGCATCAGCTACTGGCTGCAATCCACGATCGGCGACAACCTCGTCGGCTCGTTCTTGAACGCCGCGGGCGGCGCGCTGCTGGGCAATATGGCGCTGTTGTTCGCGATCGGCATCGCCATCGGTATGGCCAACAAATCGGACGGTACATCGGCGCTGGCCGGGCTCGTCTCCTGGCTGGTGGTGACCGCCATCCTCAGTCCCGAAACGGTACGACTTCTCACCGGAGCCGCCGACGTCGCCGACGTCAATCCCGCGTTCGGGAAGATCCAGAACGTCTTCGTCGGCATCGCCTGCGGGCTCATCGGAGCGTGGTGCTACAACAAGTTCAAAGACACCAAGCTGCCCAACGCGCTGGCGTTCTTCTCGGGCAAGCGCTCGGTGGCTCTGGCGGCGGCGGGCATCTCGCTGGTGTTCGCGGTGTTCCTCCTGTTCGTGTGGCCGGTGGTCTATTCCGGACTGGTCACCTTCGGTGAGTGGGTCGTGACCCTCGGGCCGATCGGTACCGGCATCTACGGGATGCTCAACCGATTGCTCATCCCGCTCGGTCTCCACCACGCCCTCAACAGCGTGTTCTGGTTCGACGTGGCGGGGATCAACGACCTCAACAACTTCCTGGCCGGAACCGGGACGTACGGTGTGACCGGGCAGTACATGACGGGGTTCTTCCCGATCATGATGTTCGGGTTGCCCGGCGCCGCGCTGGCGATGTACCTGACGGCGAAGACGACCCGCAAGAAGGTCACCTACGGGCTCATGCTCTCCGGGTCGATCGCGTCGTTCCTGGTCGGCGTGACCGAGCCGTTGGAGTTCGCGTTCCTGTTCGTGGCGCCGCTGCTGTACGTCGTGCACGCGGTGTTCACCGGAATCTCGATGATCATCGCCACGCTCCTCCCGGTGCGAATGGGATTCGGATTCTCCGCCGGATTCATCGATCTCACGCTGGGCTGGGTCAATCCGATGGCGGAGAATCCGTGGATCATCATCCCTCTGGGGGTGTTCTGGTTCCTGGTCTACTTCGCGACCTTCTACTTCATCATCAGGAAGTTCAACCTCAAGACCCCCGGCCGCGAGGACGACGACGTGATCGAGGAGACCTCCGCCGGTGGTGGGAGCGGGTACCACGCCACGGCAGCCGCGTTCATCGCCGCGCTGGGAGGTGCGCAGAACATCAGCGAGCTCGATAACTGCGCCACCCGCCTGCGTATGGAGATCGTCGACGTGTCGAAGGTCGACGAGGCCGCGCTGAAGACCGCCGGTGCCGCGGGCACCATGAAGGCGGGACGGCACTCGGTACAGGTCGTCTACGGACTGAACGTGCAGTTCGTCAAAGACGCGATGGAGGACGTGCTCGCGGGGCGGGTGCACACCGTGGCGGATCCGCCGCCGGCGGCGGCCACGACGACCGTGACGCGCGCGGCGACCGTGGTCCTGCGCCAGCCCGTCGCCGGGCGGGTCATCCCGCTCGCCGAGGTCCCCGATCCCATGTTCGCGATGGGGACGATGGGCCCCGGGCTGGCGATCGATCCGACCGGCGACACGGTGATCGCGCCGGCCGATGCAATCGTCGGCTCCGTGTTCGCCACAGGGCATGCCATCGGCCTGGTGCTCGCTGACGGGACCGAACTGTTGGTCCACGTCGGCATAGATACGGTCTCGATGGAGGGGGAGGGGTTTGAGCCGATGGTCACCGCCGGTGACGAGGTCGCGATGGGCGCGCCACTGCTTCGATTCGACCTCGAAGCCATCCGCGCGGCCGGTCTGTCGCCGGTGACCCCCGTGGTCGTGCTCAACAACGAGTCGGCGGTCGTGGAGTTCCGCGGCTGAGCTCCGAACATCGTCGGCCGGCCGCCGCGGTTGCCGGCCGACGATGAGCCGCGCTCAGGCGCCGACCGGGTCGATGAGGTGCGGTGAGTCGTTGCGCACGTTCCCGACGGCTCGATCCACCGGGTACGCCTCCACGCCGGTGGCCACCGCAGGGGCCGCGGCGACGGCGGCATCGAGGAGATCGCCGACGTCGTCTGCTGCGACATCGAGCCAGGCGTCGACGTGGCCGGGATCGAGGAACAGCGGCATGCGGTCATGGATAGCAGCCAAGCCGTCGGTCGCGCTGCAGGTCAGGATGGTGAAGCTGAGCAGCCAGCGAGCCGGGTCGTCATCGGGGCGGGTGGCGTCCTGCCACCACTCGTAGAGCCCGGCCATCAGCAGTGGCGACCGGTCGGCGGGGTGGATGAAGTACGGCATCTTCGTGCCGTCGACGTTGCGCCACTCGTAATATCCGGTGGCGGGCACGACCGCGCGTCGCGCGTCGAGGGCCCGCCGGAACATCGGCTTGTGTGCGGCGGCCTCCGACCGGGCGTTGATGGCGCGCACCCCCAGCGAGGGGCTCTTCGCCCACGCGGGTACCAGTCCCCACCGCGCCGCCTCCAGGCGTCGGGTGGGCGGATCGGTCTTGGCCGAGTCCAGCACGATGGCGACCCGGTCGGTGGGCGCCACGTTGAACGAGGGACGCGGCAGGTCGTCGCCGACGAGGTCGACCCGCAGGACGCCGACCAGTTCTGATCCCGCGCTGGCCACGACGAAGCGTCCGCACATTCCTCCCAGAGTACGCGACCGCGTTCAGTCGGGCGGGATCACGCCCACGTCGGTGAGCCGCTCCAGCAGTTCTGCCCCGTCGGCGCCGGTGACCCAGGGCACCTCGGCGCCGCCGTGGTCATTCACGGCCGTGCGCCCACCGGCGAGCACGGCCTCGGTGGGGGACAGGCGCCGGATCGCGACCGCCGCCACGAGCCCCGGGTACTCTTCGGCGAACGCGGTGTACAAGGCGTCGTCGTGCTGTCCGTCGTCCCCGATCAGCATCCACTTCACGCGCGGGAACTCGGCGGCGAGGCGGCGGAGGTTCTCCTCCTTGTGTGCCCTCCCGCTGCGGAAGAGGCGGTCGTGTGTGGGCCCCCAATCGGTCAGCAGCAGCGCTCCGGCCGGGAACAAGTGCCGGCGGAGGAAGCGGCCGAGCGTCGGCGCGACGTTCCAGGCGCCGGTGGACAGATAGACGACCGGCGCGCCGGGTCGGTCGCGGACGAGCCGCTCCAGAAGCACTGCCATCCCCGGAACCGGCTGACGGGCGTGCTCGTCGAGGACGAACGAGTTCCACGCCGCGACCAGAGGCCGGGGGAGCGCGGTCACCATCACCGTGTCGTCGATGTCGGAGATCACGCCGAACTCGACGTCGGCGGCCACGATGAACACGCGCGTCTGCACCGGTTCGGCACCTTCGACCGACATGGTGATCGGCTGCCACCCCGGCGGGAGTGTCGCCGGCAGCACGGTGTCGATGACTCCGCCGCGGTCGGCGACGACCGTGTGCGTCGTGCCGTCCACCGTGATCTCGACCTGGGCGAAACCGATCGGAACCGCGGCGAAGCTCCGCCACCCCCGCACCCCCGCGTACTCGCCGCGGTGGCGGGTGCGTACGGGCGGAACGATCAGTACCCGGCCCACGACGCGCACCCAATCCGCGCCGCCGTAGCCGGGGAAGGCGGCGACCGTGGGGCTCTGGCCGCGCTTGCGGGCACGCCGCTCACGCCACGCGTGCAGGCGGTACTCGAGCCGTGCCAACCACAGCACGTCCGACGGGGACGATCGGGACATCCCCCTCAGTTTCGCACGTCGTCGGGGGGAGCGCTCAGTTCGACGTCGTCGTCGATGCGCAGATGGCGCGCTTCGCGGGCCCAGATGACGCGCTTGACGAGGTAGACGAGCACAAGGAACACGACGATGGCGCCGACGAACAGATACCCGGCGTAGTGGAGCCGATCGGCGAGCTCCCGATAGGTTCCCGCGGCCGCGGCGGAGGCGGACACGTACAGTGCAGCCCACACGGTGCACGCCGGCGCGGTCCAGGCCAGGAAGCGCCGGTACGAGTATCCGCTCATCCCGACGGTGAGGGGAACGAGCGAATGCAGCACGGGGAGGAATCGCGACAAGAAGATGGCGGCGCCGCCGCGACGCCGCAGGTACCGCTCGGCCCGCGCCCAGTTGTGTTCTCCCAGCCGACGGCCCAGACGCGACGCGCGAATGTGAGGACCGAGCCAACGGCCGAGTGCGAACCCGATGCTCTCACCCAGGAGCGCCCCGACGATGACGGTCGCGCCCAGAGCGACCCCCTCGGCGACCGACCCGACGGCGGTCCCCGCGACGATCACGATCGTGTCCCCAGGCACGATCAGGCCCACCAGGACGCTCGTCTCCAGCATCATCGCGACCCCGGCCAGCGTCGTCCGCAGCACCGGGTCGACCCCCTGCACGGCATCGAGGAGCCAGGAGAGGACATCGTTCACTTCTTCAGACTACGTCTCACACCCATGGGCGAATCCTGTGTCTGTGCCGGGAACGGAGCCTCTACCCTGTCATGTGTGTCTGTGAACGCTCATCCGCTGCCCTGGGTGGATCCGGTGACGCTGTTCCGCGGCGGGCCGGCCGCGGCGGACGGCGGGTTCTGGCTGGATGCTGGCCCGCACGCGACCGAGGGCTGGAGCTACCTCGGCATCGGACGCAGCGGGGCGCCCGTCCCGCGAGATCGGGCGTGTGCAGTGGGACCGGCGCACGCGCACGCGTGGGGTCCGTTCTCGGGCGGCTGGATCGGCTGGATCGATTACGACGCCGCCGCGGCTCGCGCGGGCGCTCCCGCCCGGCCCGTCCCGGGGGCCGCGCGCGGGACGCAGGTCGGCGAGTTCGTCGCGATCGACCACGCGCAGCGGCGTATGTGGGCGGTCGCCCCGCCGGCCCGCGTCGTCGACTTCGCCGCCGAGGTGGCGCGGTGGGCTGCCGCGACACCCGAGCCGGTTCCCGACCCGGTGCCGACGCAGGCCGTCGGCCGCGACCAGCCGGACGCCTACGCGGGGCTCGTCGAAGCCTGCCGCGACGCGATCCGGGAGGGCGACGCCTATCAGCTGTGCCTCACGACCCGGTTCGGGGTGGCCGGGCCGATCGACCCCGTCGGCGCCTACGTGCGGCTGCGGCAGGCGACGCCGTCTCACCACGGCGGATTCGTGCGGTGCGGCGACACGACACTCGCGTCGGCGACACCGGAGAAGTTCCTCGACATCACCGGCGGCGTCGTGCGCACACATCCCATCAAGGGCACTCGGCCGCGAGGCGCGAGCGCGGAAGCGGATGCAGGCTTGGCGCGTGAGCTTCGGCGGAGCCCCAAGGAGCAGGCCGAGAACGTCATGATCGTCGACCTGATGCGCAACGACCTGCAGCGGGTGTGTGACCCCGGCACCGTCACGGTCGAGCGTCTGCTGGCGGTCGAGTCCTATCCCGCCGTCCACCAGCTGGTGAGCACCGTCGCGGGGTGCCTGCGCGCGGGGACCACGATCGGCGACGTGCTCGACGCCGCATTCCCGGCGGGCAGCATGACCGGCGCACCCAAGCTGTCGGCGATGACGATCCTGTACCGGCTGGAAGGGGCATCGCGGGGGGTGTTCGCGGGGTGCTTCGGCTGGATCGGAGACGACGGGGCCGTCGATCTGGCGATGACGATCCGCACGATCGTTTGCGACCCGTACGGCGCCTATGTCGGGGCCGGTGGGGGGATCACCTGGGGGTCGATCGCGCGTGAGGAGGTCGCCGAGGTGGGGATCAAGGCACGCGGTCCGCTCGGCGCGATCGGTGCGTCGCTTCCCCCCGGCTGGTGACCACTCCCCTCCGGTAACCTGGAAGCACCCGCCCCGGTTCCCGCGTCCTTTCAAGATTGGTTCCCTGTGCCCATGACGACTACTCCCGATCCCGCCACGCCACAGGAACCCGCCGCGTTCGACGCGTACGCGATCCAGCGCAAGTGGCAGGCACGATGGGCCGAGGCGGATCCGTTCCGGGCAGGTGGCGCGGATGACACCCGCCCGCGCAAGTACGTGCTGGGGATGTTCCCGTATCCGTCCGGCGACATGCACATGGGGCACGCCGAGAACTACGCGTACGTCGACGCCGTCGCCCGGTTCTGGCGTCACCGCGGCTACAACGTGCTCAATCCGATCGGGTGGGACAGCTTCGGTCTGCCCGCCGAGAACGCGGCGATCCAGCGCGGCGCCGACCCGCGCGAGTGGACCTACACGAACATCGCCCAGCAGAAGGCGAGTCTGAAGAACTTCGGCACATCGTACGACTGGTCGCGCGTGCTCCACACCAGCGACCCGGGGTACTATCGCTGGAACCAGTGGCTCTTCCAGCGCCTGTATGAGCGGGGCCTCGCGTACCGCAAAGACGCACTGGTCAACTGGGACCCGGTCGACCAGACCGTGCTCGCCAACGAGCAGGTGCTGCCCGATGGCACGTCCGACCGTAGCGGCGCCGTGGTGGTCAAAAAGAAGCTCACGCAGTGGTTTTTCAAGATCACCGACTACGCCGATCGGCTGCTCGATGACCTGAACCAGTTGGAAGGGTTCTGGCCGCAGAAGGTCATCCGGATGCAGCGCAACTGGATCGGCCGCTCCGTCGGCGCTGACATCGACTTCGAGATCGAGGGCCACGCCGAGAAGGTGACGGTCTTCTCCACTCGGCCCGACACGCTCCACGGGGCGACCTTCATGGTCGTCGCCCCCGACAGTGACCTGGCGGCCGAGCTGGCCGGCGGCTCCACGCCCGAGGTGCAGGCCGAGTTCGGCGACTACCTCGACTCCGTGCAGCGGGAGACCGAGATCGAACGACAGAGCACCGACCGTCCCAAGACGGGCGTGTTCCTGGACCGGTACGCGATCAACCCGATCAACGGCGACCGACTGCCGATCTGGGCCGCCGACTACGTCCTGGCCGACTACGGTCACGGCGCTGTCATGGCCGTTCCCGCACACGACCAGCGCGACCTCGACTTCGCCCGTGCGTTCGGTCTGCCGATCCGGGTGGTCGTGGACACCACCGCGCCGATCACGGGAGCAATTCCGGTGATCGAGCTGGACGACGACGGCGTGCCGATCGACCCGCACGGCGACGATCCGTCCCTGCAGGACCTCGATCCGGCGCGCACCGGAACCGCCCTGATCGAGGACGGTCGGATGATCAACTCCGGATCGCTCGACGGTCTCTCCAAGCGCAACGCGATCACTCGCGTGATCGACGAGCTCGAAGCGACCGGCGCCGGGCGTGCCGCGAAGTCGTATCGCCTGCGCGATTGGCTCATCTCGCGGCAGCGCTTCTGGGGCACCCCGATTCCGATGATCCACACCGCCGACGGGAGGATCGTCCCGGTCCCCGACGATCAGCTGCCGCTGACCCTGCCGGACGCGCAGGGGCTCGACCTGGCGCCCAAGGGCACCTCCCCGCTGGGGGCCGCCTCGGAATGGATGCAGACGACCGACCCCGCGACCGGCGAGCCTGCGCTGCGCGACGCCGACACGATGGACACGTTCGTCGACAGCTCGTGGTACTTCCTGCGGTTCCTGGCCGCGCAGGACTCGACGCAGGCGTTCCCTGCCGCGGAAGCCGACCGCTGGGCGCCGGTGGACTCCTACATCGGCGGTGTCGAGCACGCCATCTTGCACCTGCTGTATGCGCGGTTCATCACCAAGGTGCTCTACGACATGGGCCTCATCGACTTCACCGAGCCCTTCTCGAGCCTGGTGAACCAGGGCATGGTGCTGCTGGACGGCTCGAAGATGAGCAAGAGCAAGGGAAACCTGGTCGAATTCGCCGCGAGCATGGCCGACCCGGGCGCCGACGCGGTGCGCGTCGCGATCGCCTTCGCCGGCCCCGTCGAAGACGACATCCACTGGGAGGACGTGTCGACCGCCGGTGCGCAGAAGTTCCTGGCGCGCGCATGGCGGCTCGCGCGCGACGTGGACAGCCCCACCGACGTGGTCTGGAAAGACGGCGACGTCGCCCTGCGCCGGATGACCCACCACCTGTGGGCGGACGCTCCGGGTCTGGTCGAGCAGACCAAGTTCAACGTCGTCGTGGCCCGGTTGATGGAACTGGTCAACGCCACCCGCAAGGCGGTCGACTCCGGTCCCGGCCCGGCCGATCCCGCCGTGCGCGAAGCGGTCGAGGCGGTCGCGATGGTGCTGGATCTGGTCGCTCCGCACACGGCGGAGGAGATGTGGGAGATTCTCGGCTACGACGGCTTCGTCGGGCTGGTGCCGTGGCGCGCCCCCGATACGACGCTCTTGGTCGAAGAGTCGGTCACCGCGGTCGTGCAGATCGACGGAAAGGTCCGCAGCACCCTGAGCGTGCCGGCGAAGATCTCCTCGGACGAGCTCGAAGCGCTCGCGCGCGGCGACGAGAAGGTGCTCCGCGCGCTCGGCGATCGCGCGATCACCCGCGCGGTGGTGCGTGCCCCCAAGGTCGTCAGCTTCACCACGTCGTAGCGGGCTCGCACGCGTATGGGGCAGCACCGATGAGCTCGGCGCCGCCCCATACGCGTTGCGGTGGTCCTAGGAGGACTTGTTGGCCGCCTTGCGGTCCTGAAGTTCCTTCAGTTCGCGTGCGGCGGCGTCGCGGCCACCCAGGCCGAACGCCAGCGCTGCGGCGGCGGCAGCGCCAACGACCAGCGCGCCGAAAGCCAGGTTGACGATCGAGTCGGCCACGCCCATGAACTTCAGGCCCATCGCCACGAACAGGATGATGGTGCCCCACCGCACGACGCTACCGACCGACGCGTTGCTGACCATCTTGGCCAGCAGGCCCGCGACGAAAACGCCCGCCGCGATCACGACGCCGCCGAACATGATCCGCCCGGTGAGCACCAGGATGGAGTCGAGCATCGCGGTGATCTCGGGGAAACCGAGCATCCGGGTCGCCGCGATCGCGAAGAACAGCACGATGGCGACCGTGACGATGAGGCCGAGGATACCCGCCGCGTCGCGGCCCTTCGGCTCGAAACCGAGCTTCGCGATGAACGCGTTGAACCCGGTGCCGCGCAGCGTTCCCGCCAATAGGGAGGCGACGAAGCGCGCGATGAACACGCCGAGGGTCAGCAGGATGCCGGCACCGATGATCGCCGGGATGGCGTTGAGGATCGTCTCCAGCATGGTCGTGGCCGGTTGCGAGATCGCCTGGATGTTGAGCACCTGCAGCGCGGCGATGGACACTACGACAAGGATCGCCGCGAACAGCAGCTGACCGAGCACCTTCGACAGGCTGAGCGTGTTCGCCGTCTGCGGGACCGCGTCGCCGTCGACGCCCTCGGAGATGGCGGACTCGGTCTTCTGTCCGAGCCTTCTCAGCCAACGGTCGGCGTTGACGGTCTGCAGCGCCGTGACGGTCAGGTCGCGGACGATCTTGGCGACCACAAGGCCCAGGAAGAAGATGATGCCCGCGCCCAGGATGTTCGGCAGGTAGCCCATGATCCCGTTGAGCAGTTGCTGGATCGGGGTGAGGACGCCGGTCAGGTTGAACAGGTTGAGAACCGCGATCAGGCCGAACAGCCATACCAGCAGCGAGCCGATGCTGGCGAGCGAGGCGGCGATGGTCTTTCCGTTGTCGGAGGTGCGCTGCAGCACCGTGATGCGGGACAGCCCCTTGGTCAGCAGCGACTTCACGAGGCCGGCCAGCAGCCACGTGGCGAGGAGGATCACAATGGCCAGCACGACATTGAGCAGGATCGCGCTCCAATTGATGGAGTCGAGATACATGATGATTCCAATCTGGGATGTGGTGTGGGGTGCACACGGGAGGACGTCAGCGACCTCCCCGCTACGACCATACTCATGGAATTCCCAGGTTCAAGGTTCGGTGCGTGCGCGGTCACCCTCGTCGCCGCCTCCCCACCGGTGATCGCGCACGGCTTCTCCACTGACCTGGCCTTCCGCTCCCGGGGATCTCCGAGCGCTGACACGCTGGGGCGATGGGGAGCGCCGGGTCGAGCACGCCGCGCCGATTCGGTGTCGGTGCGGCGCTGACGGCGGTGCTGGTGGTCGCGGCCATCGCCGTCGTGGTCGGCGCCGTGCGCAGCGCCGCCGACAGCCCGGTCGTCGTGGACGTCCCGGTCACGGCGACTCCGGCCGTGACGGGCACGATCTATGTCCATATCGCGGGCGCCGTCGAGGCCCCCGGCCTCTACCGGCTGGAGGCGGGCGCGCGACTGGTGGATGCGATCGCGCTCGCCGGGGGCTTCACCGACGACGCGGACCCCGCCGCCGTCAACCTCGCGCGACCGTTGTCGGATGGGGAACAGGTGCACGTGACGGCGCACGGGGAGACGCGGCCGGAGGCTGCCGACGGCCGCGTCAGCATCAACACCTCGGACGCGGCGGCGTTGCAGCGGCTGCCCGGGATCGGTCCCGCGCTGGCCGCGCGGATCATCGCGTGGCGCACCGAGAACGGGCCGTTCACGAGCGTCGACGATCTTCTCGCGGTGCCGGGAATCGGCGAGAAGGTGCTGGCCGGACTGCGTGAGCTGGCGGTGCTGTGAATCGCAGAATGCGGCGCCGTGACGCCCGTCTCGTCCCCGTCGCGGTCATCGGCTGGCTCCTGGCCGGTCTCACCGTCACCGGTCCCGACGGGGCGTGGGCATGGGCGGGTGCAGCGGCGGTGGCGTCGGCGGCGCTGCTGGCGGCGGCCCGGGCGCTGCGG
>NZ_JBKEAY010000251.1:0-2973 GCF_047972865.1 Microbacterium sp. | reverse complement strand
AGAAGCTGATGCCGCTGACCACGCCGTGCACGACGCGGGCCGTGTCGGGGTGGTCGATCGCCCCGAACCGTAGCTGGTCCATCACCGCGACCGGGCGCGCCCCCATCGAGATGATGTCGCGGACGATGCCGCCGACGCCGGTGGCCGCGCCCTGGAACGGCTCGATGTAGCTGGGGTGGTTGTGCGACTCCACCTTGAAGGTGACCGCCCATCCTTCGCCGATGTCGACGACCCCGGCGTTCTGGCCCATGCCGACCATGAGTCGCTCGCGCATCTCGTCGCTGACCTTCTGCCCGAACCGGCGCAGGTAGATCTTGGACGACTTGTACGAGCAGTGCTCGCTCCACATCACCGAGTACATCGCCAGCTCGCCCGACGTGGGGCGGCGGCCGAGGATGCTGCGGATCTCGGCGTACTCGTCGTCTTTGAGCCCGAGCGCGCCGTACGGCTGGTCCTTCTCCGGCGTGGCGACGGCGTTTTCGACGGTGTCTGCGACAGGGGTGCTCACGCGGCGGTGCTCCAGGATATTGCGGGTGCCGGGGGACGCGGCCCAGTCTAGCCGCGCGGCGCCGGGTCTGCGCCTGGCGTCGTCCCATCGGCCGGTCGCGCCGCGGCTGGGCACCGCCCTCAGATCGCGCGGAAGGCCGTCGGGAGGATTACCGACGTGAAGATCGCGACCCGCAGCCTGGCCACGGTAGGCCGCCGCCCCGGAAGCTTCGTCGAGGCCTGCCACGAACGCCTCGCACTCATCGGCCGACCGGTCGAGCAGGAGCTGGAGCAATCCCACGCCTTGCAGGACGCCTGCCAAGATCGCGACATCGTCAGTGACCTCTTCACCGGGAGCCTCGATGACGCGAAGCTCTTCCCGCACGGCCTCGCGCGGCGCGGGATCTCTCACGGTGCTCTTAGAAGTCGTGCGCGCTGGAGTGCTCGCCGTGCTCGTGGGGGTGACCCCGAGGCTCGGTGCCCTGACTCCCCTCAGCGGGTGGGCCTGGGGGTGTGCGAGTGTGTGCGGGCCGGGACGTCGGTCAGCATCCCGGGCCGGTGGGGTCTTCGTCGCAGGTGTGTTCAACGAGGGCGGTGTGGAGTTCATAGACCTGAACGCTGGTCTCAGGGGTGGGGATGTCGAGGAGTCCTGCTACCGGCATCCACCCACTGCCCAGGTCGACCTCGGCGGCGTACCGCACGATCGTGTGGACGGTGTACGTGCCCCGGGTGGAGTAGGTGTGGCTGGTGTCGGTCGCCGTGAACTGCGGTACCCCGAGATCAGCCCAGGTCCGACCCGCGGTGCGCGTGACCTGGAAGGTGTCGTCGCCGTGCACGAACACGTACTCCTCGGGCGTGAACCGCACCGACGCCGGCTGCCCAAACAACTCGCCGGCGACCGTGTGGGCACTGCTCGGAGCCAGCAGATTCGCAGGTAATCCCACCACCCCGATCCCGTCGGGCTCAAGCACGGTGCGGGACTGCTCCGGCGCGAACCGCGCCAGATCGGTCAGTGTGACCGCCGGTATCCCCGGCTCGGTCGGCTCGGTCGGTTCGGGGTCCTCCGGGAGCAGGCCGTCTCCCGCGTTCGCGCGGATACACGTCTCGACGGCCTGTTGCCCCATCCGCGCGTACGCCCGCTCGCACATCCGGGCCTCACCCGTCGGCTGCTGAACCGGGGAAGCGCCATCCGTGACTGGTGCGCCGTCCGGACCTACGACCGGAGGCTGTCCGCCCCCCGCCTGGGTGCTGGCCCGGCCAGGCTCCTGCCGTTGCTGAGTCACCTCGACGGAACCGCCGTCACGGGAAATCGAGCAGTCCGCCCGCCAGGTTGCGCCCTGACAGGAGTTCGCATGAGGGCTCACGGCCATGAGCAATGTCGATGCGAGGCTGACGATCAAGACGACACCTATCCGCTTACGCACAGTGGTTTCCCTTCTCGCGCCGTGATCACGTGGACCTGCGCCCCGTGACTCGATGACGCCGAGGGGACGAATCCCACAGTCAATGACTGGACCGGGGTGCGGTCGGGATCCACCGCCGATCGGCCCTGGACATCCGTCAATTCCACCCTCGACACGTCGAGACAGATCGACAGGAAGACTTCGGTCAAGTCGCTCGACGCCGAACCTCGTTCGGACACCGCGATGATCGACTCACCCGAGACGGTCAAGTGCTCGGCGTGCATTTCGCTCAAGCCCACTCGGTCGGCCTCGTACGCCCGCCCGGTCGACAGGTCGAACACCGGCTCGAAGGTTGCCGGGTCGGCGAGGTCAACGGCGTTCAAGGCGTCCACGTAGGCTCGGTAAGTCGCCTCCGCCGCTGTGAATGCCTCTTCCTCGCTAGCGAAACCCGTCGGGGTCGGTGATGGCTCCGGCTCGGGTGCACACCCTGACACCATCGTGACCGCGACGACCGCCGCCGCGATGAATGCCCGCGTCCGCCCCTCTCCCATGCGTGCGAGAGTACCCGTCGCGCCCACGGCCCGGTCGGCGTTGTCCACAGGCCCGCACTCACACTCACCATCCCGATGCCGACCGCATAGGGTCGGCACATGGATGCCGCGCAGCGACTGCGGGCGCGTGAACGGGATCTGCTCGACCAGCAGTCCCGGCTCACCGACGCCAACGCCGACCTGCGCCGCGATCGCGCCGACGGCACCGCCGACGATGAGCACGACCCGGAAGGCTCCACCCTGTCGGGCGAGTGGCAACGGGTGGATGCCCTGCGTGCGAGCCTCGCCGCCGAGATCGCGAGCGTCCGCCGCGCACAGGTGCGCGTCGCCGACGGCAGCTACGGGGTGTGCGAGGTGTGCGGCCGCGGCATCCCGCCCGCCCGTCTGGAGGCGCGACCGCACGCGGCGACGTGTGTCGACTGCGCCGGCCGAGCGTGAGCGCCCCCGGTCGGCCCGGCGGCTCGCATGCGCCTGCATCCGTTAGCCTGGACGGCATGGGGGAGAGCAGCGCACCTGCACGTCCCACGGCCCTG
>NZ_JBKEAY010000221.1:0-31121 GCF_047972865.1 Microbacterium sp. | reverse complement strand
GATCTTCGCACGGCGAGCCGTGCATCCGCTGAGCGTCCCGCGGGGTCGAGCCGAGCGGGTGTTTGATATTCGGTCCCCGCTGCGCACCCCACGGTGTCGGGCGCCGGAATCCCGGCGGGCCCGCCGGGCGTGCGGACCGAATGCTGAACGGGTCAGCGGCCCGATCCGCGGAACCATCTAAGATGGTGGGTCGGGCGCGGCATCCGAGCGCCCCTCGCCAGACTGGCCGTCCCCCGGCCGCAACGGGAGTTCCACAGTGGCGCTGATCGTCCAGAAGTACGGCGGGTCGTCCGTCGCCGATGCCGAGAGCATCAAGCGCGTCGCCAAACGCATCGTCGACACCCGGCGGGCCGGGCACGACGTGGTCGTCGCGGTCAGCGCGATGGGCGACACCACCGACGAACTGCTCGATCTGGCCGCCCAGGTCGCACCGATCCCGGCGCCGCGCGAGCTGGACATGCTGCTGTCCAGCGGGGAACGCATCTCGATGGCGTTGCTGGCGATGACCATCCACTCGATGGGGTTCGAGGCGCGTTCGTTCACCGGCAGCCAGGCCGGCATGATCACCGACGCCACCCACGGCGCCGCCCGGATCGTCGATGTCACCCCGGTGCGTCTACGGGAGGCGCTCGACGACGGCGCGATCGTCATCGTCGCCGGATTTCAGGGGTTCAACCGCGACACCCGCGACATCACGACGCTCGGTCGTGGCGGCTCCGACACGACGGCAGTCGCGCTGGCGGCCGCGCTCGAGGCGGACGTCTGCGAGATCTACAGCGATGTCGACGGCATCTTCACCGCCGACCCTCGCGTCGTCCCGCGGGCACGCAAGCTCGACGTCATCGGCGCCGAAGAGATGCTCGAACTGGCCGCCAACGGTGCGAAGGTGCTCTACATCCGGGCGGTGGAGTACGCGCGCCGCCACGGGGTCATGATCAACGCCCGGTCGACGTTCAGTTCCAGTACCGGCACGTTCGTGCTCGGCCCCGGCATGACCGCGCCCGCCGGTGCGGAAACCGCCGGCGCAGAAGGAGGACAGATGGAAGAGCCCATCGTCGCGGGGGTCGCCACCGACCTCGGCCAGGCGAAGATCACGGTCATCGGCGTGCCCGATGTGCCCGGCAAAGCCGCCGAGATCTTCAAGATCGTGGCGCGGTCGGGTGCCAACGTCGACATGATCGTGCAGAACGTGTCAGCCGCCGCGACCAGCCGCACCGACATCTCCTTCACGCTCCCCAAGGCCGACGCCGCCACCGCGCTGCGCTCGCTCGCCGCCCAGCAGGGCGACGTCGGGTTCGAGAGCCTCGTGCACGACGACCAGATCGGGAAGCTCTCGGTGGTGGGCGCGGGCATGCGCACGCACTCCGGTGTGTCGGCGACGCTGTTCGAGGCGCTGTCGACGACCGGCATCAACATCGAGATGATCTCGACGTCGGAGATCCGCATCTCCGTTGTCGTGCGCGGCGACGATCTGGCCGAGGCGGCCCGCGTCGTCCACACCGCCTATGGCCTCGACGGCGACGTCGAGGCGGTCGTCCACGCCGGCACCGGTCGCTGACGCGGCACGGGCGCCGACGTTCCTCGGCAGGAATCCTGCGGCATCCGGCAGAGAAGGGCGGACTTCGCGGCAGGCGGGGGAGGGATGCCCGGTAGAATCGCGGCATCCATCCGTTGGGGCGCTGGCGTCTTTTCGCGCCCGCCCACAAGCCTCCGAGGTAGTCACATGACCCGCATCTCCGATTCCGGATTCTCCGTCGCCGTCGTCGGCGCCACCGGTCAGGTGGGGACGGTCATGCGTGAGATTCTCGCCGAGCGCGCTTTTCCGATCCGAGAGCTCAGGCTGTTCGCGACCGCCCGCTCGGCCGGCACGGCGGTGGAGTACGGCGGCGAGACCGTGATCATCGAGGACATCGCGACCGCCGACCCGGCGGGCATCGAGATCGCGCTGTTCTCGGCCGGGGCGACCGGTTCGCGCGCGCATGCTCCGCGTTTCGCCGAGGCCGGCGCCGTCGTCATCGACAATTCCAGCGCCTGGCGCATGGATCCCGAGGTGCCGCTGGTGGTCAGCGAGGTCAACCCGGACGCGGCCGCGCATCCGCCCAAAGGCATCATCGCCAACCCGAACTGCACCACGATGGCGGCCATGCCGGTGCTGAAGCCGCTCGACACCGAAGCCGGGTTGGTGCGGCTGATCGTCAGCACATACCAGGCCGTGTCGGGCTCCGGGCTCGCCGGGGCGCAGGAACTGCTCGGTCAGGTCGAGGGTGTGCTGGCTCAGGGCGACACGCTGCGACTCGTGCACGACGGTTCTGCGGTCGATTTCCCCCAGCCGGACAAGTACATCGCCCCGATCGCGTTCGATGTCATCCCGGTCGCCGGCAACCTGGTCGACGACGGGCTGAACGAGACTGACGAGGAGAAGAAGCTCCGCAACGAGAGCCGCAAGATCCTCGAGCTGCCCGACCTGAGGGTCGCCGGGACGTGTGTGCGGGTGCCGGTGTTCACCGGGCATTCGCTGTCGATCCACGCCGAGTTCGCGCGCGACCTCACACCCGACCGGGCGCGGGAGATTCTGGCATCCGCTCCCGGGGTCGTGCTGGAGGAGGCGCCGACGCCGTTGCAGGCAGCCGGAAACGACCCGAGCTACGTCGGCCGCATCCGTCCCGACCAGTCCGCCCCCGAGGGCAAAGGCCTGGTGCTGTTCATCAGCAACGACAACCTGCGCAAGGGCGCGGCGCTGAACGCGGTGCAGATCGCCGAGCTCGTCGCCGCCCGCATCCCCACCCCCTGACCCGCCCCGCCCTCCGACCCCACCCGCGACCCCGCGAGACTACAGGCGCGCTATCGAGACCCCGTGCAATCGGCACGGTCTCGATAGCGCCGCTGTAGTCTCGGGGGCCGGGGCCGGGGCCGGGGCCGGGGCCGGGCGGGCCGGGCGGGCCGGGCGGGCCGGGCGGGTCGGGAGGGGGTGCCGGGGGGACCTAGACTGGGGGACTGTGAGTACTGAGACGTATGACGCCGTGCTCATCGGCGGCGGCATCATGAGCGCCACCCTGGGCACGCTGCTCAAGCAGTTGCAGCCCGACTGGAGGATCCTCGTGTGCGAGCGGCTTCCGCGCGTCGCCCAGGAGTCCTCGAACGCGTGGAACAACGCCGGTACCGGCCACGCGGCGCTTTGCGAGCTCAACTACATGCCGGAAGGCTCCGACGGGTCGGTTGACCCCGCCAAGGCGGTATCGATCAACGAGCAGTTCCAGCAGAGTCGCCAACTGTGGACCTCGTGGGTGAATGCCGGCGTCCTCGACGCCCCGTCGACCTTCATCAACGCCACCCCGCACATGACGTTCGTGCGCGGGGAGAAGGACGTCGCGTACCTCAAGAAGCGCTACGAGTCGCTCAAAGAGCAGCCGCTGTTCGCCGGCATCGAGTACTCCGAAGACTCCCGCGTCATCAACCAGTGGGCTCCGCTGCTGATGACGCGGCGCCGCGCGGGCGAGCCGTTCGCGGCGACCCGCGTGCCGGCCGGAACGGATGTCGACTTCGGTTCGCTCACCCGGCAGCTGTTCGACCACCTGCAAAGTCACGGCGTCGACGTCCTCACCGACACCGAGGTGCGCCGTCTCAAGAAGAAGAGCGACGGCACGTGGAACGTCGGCTATCGGCGTGTTCTCGGCAAGTCGCCGGGGTCGGTGACGGCGCGCTTCGTCTTCGTCGGCGCCGGCGGCTGGGCCATCAAGCTGCTGCAGCGCTCGGGCATTCCCGAGATCCGCGGGTACGGGGTCTTCCCGATCGGTGGCCAGTTCCTCAAGACCTCCAACCCGGCCATCGTCGCCCAGCACAAGGCGAAGGTCTACTCGCAGGCCTCGGTCGGCGCCCCGCCGATGTCGGTGCCGCACCTGGACACCCGCGTCGTCGACGGTGAAGCGTCGCTGCTGTTCGGCCCGTTCGCGACTTTCAGCCCCAAGTTCCTCAAGAACGGCAAGATCACCGACCTGATCGCCCAGGTGCGGCCGGGCAACATCGGGCCGATGCTGAAGGTGGCCGTCGACAACCCCGGCCTCATCACCTACCTGGTGGGCGAGCTGATGAAGAACCACCGCAAGAAGGTCGACTCGTTGCGCGTGTTCATGCCCACCGCGAAGGACGCGGACTGGGAGCTCATTCAGGCCGGTCAGCGTGCGCAGGTCATGAAGAAGGACCCGGACAAGGGCGGTGTGCTGCAGTTCGGCACCGAGGTGGTCACCTCCGCGGACGGGTCGATCGCGGGGCTCCTGGGGGCGTCTCCGGGCGCGTCGACGGCGGCATCCATCATGCTGACCCTGCTGGGTACGTGCTTCGCCGACCGGATGTCGGAGTGGGAGCCGCGGTTGCGCGAACTCATCCCGAGCTTCGGCGACACGCTGAACGACCGTCCCGTCGAAGCGGCGGCGTCGGTGGCGGCGACGGCGACGGCGCTCGACATCAACGTGTGATGCGGTAGGAGCCCCGGGTGGCCAAACTGTACTTCCGCTACGGCGCGATGAACTCCGGGAAGTCCACGGCTCTGCTGCAGGCCGCCTACAACTACGAGGAACGTGGCCAGCACGTGCTGCTGGCCAAACCAGAGGTCGACACGAAGGGTGCCGATCGCATCGCGAGCCGTCTGGGCATGTCGCGCGACGTGGACTTCCTCGTCGCGGCGGATGCCGAGGTGCGGGCGCTCGTGGCCGACCACCGCGCCCGAGCACGCGAGCGCGCTGCGCAGGCCCTGTTCCCCGAGCCGGACGAGGACGACCGGCCCGACGTGGCGTGCCTGCTGGTCGATGAGGCGCAGTTCCTCACGGCGCCTCAGGTCGACGATCTTCTGCGGGTGGCCGTCGAGGACGGCATCCCGGTGCTCGCCTACGGCATCCGCACCGACTTCCAGACCCGCGCGTTCCCCGGGTCGGCGCGCCTGCTCGAGCTGGCGCACAGTCTGGAGGAGCTCAAGACCATCTGCCGGTGCGGCCGCAAGGCGCTGTTCAACGCACGGCTCGTGGGCGGCAGGTTCGTGTTCGACGGGGACCAGGTGGCCATCGACGAGCTCAGTGCGGACCGGGTGACGTACGAGTCGATGTGCGCGCAGTGCTATCTGGACGAGTCGGGCGGTCGTCTGCGCTGACCGGATCGCCGCGCCGTTTGCTATGGTCTGACCACATCCTCTACGGTGGTCACACCATGTCGCACCCGACCGCCCCCTCACCACGCGCGTGGCGTGCCGTGCTCGAACGCATCGAGGCCGACCTGTTGTCCGGTCTGGTGGCCCCCGGAGACCGGCTCCCGCCCGAGCGTGAGCTCGCCGCGACCCTGCAGGTGGGCCGTTCCAGCGTGCGTGAGGCCCTGCGTGTGCTCGAGGTGATGGGCCTCATCCGCACCGGGACCGGGTCCGGGCCCACGTCGGGTGCCATCGTCGTCGCGACGCCGCACGGCGGGATGGCCCAGTTGCTGCGCCTGCAGGTCGCCGCGCAGGGGTTCTCGATCGCCGATGTGGTGCAGACGCGACTCGTGCTGGAACGATGGGCAGCCGGTGAGCTGGCCTCCGACCGCGTCCGCACCGACCGCGGTCTCGGAGCCGTGCGGGAGATGCTCGCGACGATGGCCGCCGACCTGCCGGTGGACGACTTCCTCGCGCTGGATGCGCGGTTTCACCTCGCTTTGGTGGAAGCGGCCGGCAACGCCGTCATCACGGCTGCCATGGCGGGGCTGCGTACCGCGATCGAAGAGTACGTGCGCAGCGGTTCGCGCCGCCTGAGCGACTGGCGGGCGACGGCGACGAGGCTCATCGCAGAGCATGCCGGTATCGTCGCCGCCATCGAGGACGGCGACGCCGACCTGGCCCGCACCCTCGTGAACGACCACATCACCGACTATTACGCCGCCGCCGGTTTCGGCGGCGCCTGACAGAAAGCAGAAGCATGGTCCAGCGTCAGATCCCCCGCATCGGTGAGCTCCGTGAACTGATGCAGTTCAAACGCCCCGAGTTCAACGCGACCACGCGCCGCTTGGACGCGGCCCTCACGATCGCCGATCTCCGCAAGATCGCGAAGCGTCGCACTCCGCGCGCAGCGTTCGACTACACCGACGGCGCCGCCGACGGCGAGGTGTCGCTGGCGCGGGCGCGGCGCGCCTTCGAGGACATCGAGTTTCATCCCGACATCTTGCGCCCCGCCGAGAGCGTCGACACCTCGGTGGAGATCCTCGGCGGTTCCTCGGCATTGCCGTTCGGCATCGCTCCCACCGGGTTCACGCGGCTGATGCAGACACAGGGCGAGGTCGCGGGGGCCTCGGCCGCCGGCGCCGCCGGCATCCCGTTCGCCCTCTCCACCCTCGGCACGACCTCGATCGAGGACGTGAGGGCCGCCAACCCGCTCGGCCGCAACTGGTTTCAGCTCTATGTCATGCGCGAGCGCGAGATCTCGTACGGGCTGGCGCGGCGGGCCGCGGATGCGGGCTTCGACACGCTCCTGTTCACGGTCGACACCCCCGTGGGCGGTTCGCGGTTGCGTGACAAGCGCAACGGTTTCTCGATCCCGCCGCAACTGACGATCGGTACCGTACTCAACACCCTGCCGCGGCCGTGGTGGTGGTTCGACTTCCTCACCACCCCGAAGCTCGAGTTCGCCGCGCTCACGTCCACGGGGGGCACCGTGGGGGGATTGCTCAACAGCGCCATGGACCCCACGATCAGCTACGACGATCTGGCGACGATCCGTGAGCTGTGGCCGGGAAAGCTCGTCGTGAAGGGAGTGCAGAATGTGCCGGACGCGGTGCGGCTGATCGAGCACGGCGTCGACGGCATCGTGCTCTCCAACCACGGCGGGCGTCAGCTCGACCGGGCGCCGGTGCCGTTCCACCTGCTGCCCACTGTGGTGCGCGAAGTCGGCAAAGATGCCACGGTCATGATCGACACCGGCATCATGAACGGGGCCGACATCGTCGCGTCGATGGCGTTGGGCGCGAGGTTCACCCTCATCGGGCGCGCCTACCTGTACGGGTTGATGGCTGGCGGACGACGCGGGGTCGACCGGACGATCGAGATTCTGCGCACCGAGATCGAGCGCACGATGCAGTTGCTCGGGGTGGCCTCGATCGCCGAACTGGAGCCGCGTCACGTCACGCAGTTGCAGCGGCTGGCGCCGGTGCCGCGCACGCCACGGCGGGCTCCGAAACGCGTGAAGGCCTGACCCCGGTCCGCTGCCTGACGCCGCCGGAACGTCGTCAGGCGGTAGGGGCGGGAACGGCGGGGAGTGAGGGCAGCAGCGCTTCCAGGAACGCGGCGGTGTCTTCCCAGCCGGTCACGGCCTGGCAGGTGACGCCCATCGCCAGCACCGGGTAGTCGTTGCCGTGCTCGTCGAGGCGATCGCCGACGAACAGCATGTCCGCCAAGGGGATGCCGGTCTCGTCTGCCAACTGGCGCATGCCGTAGGCCTTGTCGATGCCGCGGTGGGTGATGTCGACTGAGGTCGACCCTCCCGAGCGCACTTCGAGGTCGGGGATGCGGGCGGCCACGGCGTCGCGCAGCGTGTTCTTCTTGTGGCCGGTCGGGTCCCACGCCGACTTCGCGTCCAGCGGGGCCCGCTGGCCGAGCGCCGAGAACGTGATCTGCGAGCCGCGGTCCTCGAGGATGTCGCCCCACGGGTCGGCTTCCCACAGACCCAGACGGCGGGCCTCGGCCTCCACGGCGTCGAGGGCGCGGGCCTTCTCGTCGTCCGACAGCGCGTGCGCGTAGACGGTGTCGATGCCGCCGGGGGACAGCCGGTAGTACTGCGTTCCGCACGTCGGCATGAGGTGGAACCGTGCCAGTGTGGTGCCGTCGGCGGAGGGGAGGCGGTCGACGACCTGCGTGCGGAACTGGCCGAGCTGCCCTCCCGAGATGATCGCGACCTGCACGCGCTCGGCCAAGCGCACGAGCAGATCGGCGATTCGCGGGTCGATGGCCGCTTTGGAGGGGGCCAGGGTGTCATCGAGGTCGAAGGCGATCAGGCGCGGGGTCATGGTCTCGTGCTCTTTGTCGTCAGATCCGGTCGTGCCGGATACCCGAAGGGCTCCGCGGTCAGCGGAGCCCTGTGGTCGGGGTGACAGGATTTGAACCTGCGGCCTCTTCGTCCCGAACGAAGCGCGCTACCAAGCTGCGCCACACCCCGGTGGCAACCCTCCGAGTCTACCCCGTCACCGTCGAGTTGCCGAATCGCCGACGGGCTCGGGCGCGGGCCTGAGCGTGAGGATCGAAGCTTCCGGCACGCACCCGAAGCGCACCGGCGCGAAGATCGAGTGACCCAGCCCCGCGCTCACGTTGAGCGCGATGGTACGGTCACCGGCGGACCAGCTGCTCAGGCCTCGCGCCTGGTCCAGCGGGACGTCGCAGTTGGCCACGAGCGCGGATGGCGAGAATGGCACGCGCACCTGCCCGCCGTGGGTGTGTCCGGCGAAGACCATGTCGGCGCCTAGCTCGGCGAACCGGTCCAGGACCCGGCGGTAGGGCGCATGGGTGACACCGAGCGTCAGGTCGGGGGTGGCGCGCCGGGGGCGGAGACCGGCGATGGCGTCGGGGATGGCTTCGAGCTCGTCCCAGCCGTTGTGCGCGTCGTCGACGCCGAACGCATCCAGCCGAATGCCGCAGACGGTCAATCGTGCCGCCGTGTTGTTGAGCGCGGTCCAGCCGAGTTGGTCGGTGAACCAGGCATCCATCGCTTCGGTGTCCAGCGTCGCCGGCTCGCGGTGACGCTGGGAGGGGCCGGCCAGATAGCCGAAGGGGTTTCGTACCTTGGGCGCGATCACATCGTTCGATCCGTGGACGAACAGGCCGGGCACTCCCCGCAGCGGTTCGAACGCGCGCCGCAGCGCCGCCAGCGCGTCGGTGTGGCCGAGGTTGTCTCCGGTGTTGATGACGAGGTCGGGCTGCTCGCGCTCGGCCAGACGAGCGATCCAACGGGCTTTGCGGTGCTGCCACGGGGCCATGTGTGCGTCGGCGAGGTGCAGCACCCGCAACGGCGCGGAACCGCTCGGGAGCACCGCCACCTCACGGCGGCGCACCGTGAACAGGTGGCGCTCGATGCCGATGCCCCAGACCGCCGCCGCCGTTGCCGCGCCGGCGGCGCCGAGCGCCGCGACGGCCCAGGGGCTCACCTGGGCCGTCGCGGGTCGCGTGCGGGGGCCGGTCACGGCCGGTTGCCCGCGCCGCGACAGTTCGAGGACTGCACCTGCAGCGTGATCGCGGAGTCTTTGGTGACCGCCGCTCCGGCGGATGGATCCGTTCCGGTGACTACGCCGTCGGCGGGCGCGTCGTCCTGCTGCGAACACTGCAGCGAGAGGTTGGTGAACCCCATGCCTTGCAGCTGCCGGATCGCCTCGTCCGGACTGCCGCTGACGGCGGGCATCGTGACGCCTTGGCCGTTGCTCGGCCGGATCGTGACGGCCGTGCCGGCCGGGACGCGACCGGCACCCGGGTCCTGCTGCACGATCGTGCCGGCGGGCTCGGCCGAGTCGACCGGCGCACCGACGTTCACGACGAAGTGGGCGTCGCGCAACGTGTTCTGGGCGTTGTCGGTGGACATTCCGATCACATTCGGCATGTCGACGTAGGTGCGGCGGATGAGGTTGTCGTCGGCGGTCGGGAAGGCCTCACCGCCGTACTTGGCGTTGGCCGCGCGCTGCATGGTCGGCCAGATCGAGTTGCGGATGCGGGAGAGCTGGTAGCCGCTCTCGTAGTAGCGGTTCAGCTTGGTGAAGCCTTCGACGTTGCCCACCCACACCACGGTGGCGACCTCGGTGGAGGATCCGTCCATCCAGGTGTGCTCGTACTCGTGGATCCCGGTCTTGCCGAAGATCGGCGTGCCGTCGTTGGTGCGCGCGCCCACACCGGTGCCGCTCATGACACCCACCAGGGTGTAGGCGGCGGTGTTGGCGACGGCTTCGGTCATGACCCGTTTGCACTCGGTGTCGGGGATGGGGCGGTTCTCGCCGTGCGAGTCGGTGACCTTGTCGATCGCCTTCGGCTCGCACAGCATGCCGCCGGCGGCGATGGAGGCGTAGGCCGCAGCCATGTCGATCGGTGCCACGTTGGCTGAGCCGAGTACGTCGTACCCCACGTTCAGGTTGTCGAGCTTCGTGCCGTCGCCGCGCATGACCCCCATCTCCATCGCGGTGCGATTGGTCGAGCAGATCGAGATGGTGGAAGCCATCGAGATGAACCCGGAGTTGAGCGAGTCCTTCGTGAAGCGGTACACCGTGCCGGCGTATCCGGGGTTGTTCTGGAAGTTGCCGACCTGGCCGGTGATACCGCTGTTGGAGGTCATCACCTCGATGGTCGCGCCATCGCACGAGTCGACGACCTTGGGGCCGACCCGCCCGTTGACGTACTCGTTGACCGAGTGTCCCTGTTTCAGCCAGTTCACCAGGCTGAAGACCTTGTAGGTCGATCCGGCGGGGTGGCCGATGCCGCCGCCGTTGGCGGCGCGCACGTTGTAGTTCACGGCGGTGGTGGATTTCCCATCGCCGCCGGAAGCGTCGTACGGGCGGTTCTGCACCATCGACAGCACGCGGCCGGTGCCCACCTCGACCTGCACGCCCGACGAGCCCAGGTTCATGTAGCTGACACTGGCCGGCACGACCGAGATCGCCTCGTTGGCGGTGGCCTGCAGGTCGTAGTCGAGGGTCGTGTAGACCTTCAGCCCGCCGCGGCGCAGGGCCGCCGCACGGTCGAGATCGGTGTCACCGAAGGCGGGGTCGTTGCGGATGATCGAGGTGACGTAGTCGCAGAAGAACTCCGCGCCCTTGGCCTCGTCGCATCCCTGCGACCGGGGCGTGATGGTGGGGGTGATGGTCGAGGCTTTCGCCTCGTCGTACTCGTCCCGGGTGATCTTGCCGTCGTCGAGCATGCGGTACAGCACGTAGTCGCGGCGGGTCTGCGTGAGGGCGTACCCGTTCTCGGCGCCGTTGGTCTCGCTGTCGGGCTGGTCGATGCGGAAGCCGTTGGGCTCTTGCACCATGCCCGCAATGGTGGCGGCCTCGGCGATCGTGAGATCGGCGGCCTTCTTGTTGAAGTAGTACTCCGACGCCGCGCCGATGCCGTACACGCTGCCACCGAAGGAGGCGATGTTCAGGTATCCGATGAGGATCTCGTCCTTGGAGTATTCCTTCTCCAACTGGATGGCGTAGCGCATCTCCTGAAGCTTGCGCTTGTAGCCCTCCGACCCTTCCGACACCGTGGTCTGCTTGTAGCAGGCTTCCACCTCGTCGTCGTTTCGGGCCTGGAACTCACAGCTCTGCTGCCGCACGTTCTTGACGTACTGCTGGGTGATGGACGACCCGCCGCGGCCAGCGCCTTCGGCCAGGGCGCCCAGCGTGCCGAGCAGGTCCACGCCGCCGTGCGTGTAGAAGTTCTTGTCCTCACTGGAGAGGATCGCGTCGAACATGACCGGGGCGACCTCGTCGAAGGTGACCGGGATGCGGTTCTGGTCGTAGAACTCGGTCAGCATGACGTACTCGTCGTCGGCATCCTTCGCGTAGATCTCGGTCGGCAGCATGAGCCGATCGATCTCGAGGTAGCTCGGCATCTTGTCGAACAGCGTGATGGCGCTGGAGGCGGCGTATCCGGATACGGCAAGGGCGGGGGTGACCGTGGCGGTGACGAGGACGCCGGCAATAGCGCTCAGCGCGGTGAGACCGAGCAGGCCCCCGACCACACCGCTGGCTGTACGTTTCTTGTGGGGCATAGGGTTGATCGTAGGGGAGATGTCTGGGCGAAGCCTGGTGCGCCCCCGCATGCCGCGACAGACGATGGACACACGACGAAGGAACCGCGATGACCCGCTGGGAGTACATGACGACCCCGCTCCTGATCCACAACACCGCCGCCATCTTGAACAACTGGGGGGCGCAGGGCTGGGAGCTGGTGCAGGTCGTCCCCGGTCCCGAGGGAGGGCTGGTCGGGTACTTCAAGCGCCCGGTCGGCGGTGGTGCCGACAACAACGCCGGCCTGCGTGCCGCCGCCCAGGCCGCGCAGCAGTTCGAGGAGGCGTGATGAGCGTTTCGCAGCGCCTCGCCGACCTCGGCATCGACCTGCCGGATGTCGTGCCGCCGCTGGCCGCCTATGTGCCGGCCGTCGTTCACGGCGACCTCGTCTACACCGCCGGGCAGTTGCCGATGGTGGCCGGTGCACTGCTGGCGACCGGCAAGGTCGGTGACGGGCACGCACTGGTGCCGGCGGCCGACGCGACCGCCTTGGCCCGGCAGTGCGCGCTGAACGCCCTCGCGGCGGCGGCGGCCGCCTCCGGCGGTGTCGACAGGCTCGCCGGCGTCGTCAAGGTCGTCGGCTTCGTCGCCTCGGCGCCCGAGTTCACCGGGCAGCCCGGCGTGATCAACGGGGCGAGCGAGGTGCTGGGGGAGATCTTCGGCGACGCGGGCCGGCACGCCCGTTCCGCGGTGGGCGTGTCGGTGCTCCCGCTCGATTCCCCGGTCGAGGTCGAGTTCGTCTTCGCGCTGGCGTGAGCGCTACTTCACCTGTCGGCCGATGGTGTTCATGACCGACGTGTCGGCCAGGGTCGTGGTGTCACCCACTTCGCGCCCCTCGGCGACGTCGCGCAGCAGCCGCCGCATGATCTTGCCCGATCGGGTCTTCGGGAGTTCGCCGACGATGTAGACGTCGCGGGGGCGCGCGATCGGGCCGATCTGTTCGCCGACCCAGCGGCGCAGCTGGTCTACGAGTCCCTCGGGGGTATGCGCGTCGAGGTAGCTCTGCTTCAGGATCACGAACGCGACGACCGCCTGGCCGGTGGTCTCGTCTGCGGCACCCACGACGGCGGCCTCGGCCGTGGCCTCGTGAGCCACCAGCGCCGATTCGATCTCGGTCGTGGACAACCGGTGCCCCGATACGTTCATGACGTCGTCGACCCGCCCGAGGAACCACACGTCGCCGTCTTCGTCCAGCCGGGCGCCGTCGCCGGCGAAGTAGTACCCCTGATCCTGGAACTTCTCCCAATAGGTCTCCACGAATCGCTCCGGGTCGCCCCAGATGCCACGCAGCATGCTCGGCCAGGGCTCGGTGACGACCAGCAGACCACCGTTGCCGTTGCCGACGTGCGCGCCCTCCTCGTCGACGACGTCGAGGCCGATGCCCGGCAGCGGCACCTGCGCCGAGCCGGGCTTGGTCTCGGTGACGCCCGGCAGCGCCGACACCATGATCGCGCCGGTCTCGGTCTGCCACCACGTGTCCACGATGGGCGCGACGCCAGCGCCGATGATCTCGCGGTACCAGATCCAGGCCTCCGGGTTGATCGGCTCGCCCACCGAGCCCAGCAACCGCAGCGAGGACAGGTCGAACTTCCGTGGGATGGCGCGCCCCTGCTTCATGAACGACCGGATCGCGGTGGGGGCGGTGTAGAGCACGGTGACGCCGTACTTCTCGACGACCTCCCACCAGCGGCCCGCGTGCGGGCTGTCCGGGGTGCCCTCGTAGAGCACCTGGGTGGCGCCGTTGGCGAGCGGTCCGTAGGTGACGTAGGTGTGCCCTGTGATCCAGCCGACGTCGGCGGTGCACCAGAACACGTCCGATTCCGGATGCAGGTCGTGGACGATCTTGTTCGTGAACGCCGCCTGGGTGAGGAAGCCGCCCGACGTGTGCAGGATGCCCTTGGGCTTGCCGGTCGTGCCCGAGGTGTACAGGATGAACAGCGGGTTCTCGGCGGGGAACGGGCGGGCCTCGTGGTCGGCGGATGCCTGCGGCACCACGTCGTGCCACCAAAGGTCGCGGCACTCGGTCCAGGCCACCTCGTTCTCGCCGCGGCGCACCACGAGCACGTGTTCCACGCTCTCCTGGACGCCGGTGCCGCGGTCGCCGAGGGCCTGGTCGACCGCCGTCTTCAGGGGCGAGACCTTTCCTTTGCGGTAGCCGCCGTCGGCGGTGATGACGACCTTGGCTCCAGCGTCATCGATCCGCGAGCGCAGGCTGTCCGCGGAGAAGCCGCCGAACACGACGGAGTGGATGGCTCCGATGCGGACGACGGCGAGCATGCTCGCGATCGCCTCGGGGATCATCGGCAGATAGATCGCGACGCGGTCGCCGGGCTCGACGCCGAGCTCGGTCAGCACGTTGGCGAGCCGTTTGACCTCGTCGGTGAGTTCGGCGTAGGTGATGCGGCGCTCGTCGCCGGGTTCGCCCTCCCACAGCAGCGCGACGCGATCGCCGTTGCCGGCTTCGAGGTGTCGGTCGAGGCAGTTGTAGGCGACGTTGAGCTCACCGTCGGCGAACCACTTCGCGAACGGTGGCGTCGACCAGTCCAGCACCTCGGTGAACGGGGTGTGCCAGTGCAGATCGCGCGCCTTGTCGGCCCAGAACTGCTCGCGGTCGGCGGCGGCTTCGGCGTAGAGCGACGCGTCCGCGAGGGCGGCGGCGGCGAATTCGGGGGAGGGAGCGAACCGGCGGTTCTCGGTGAGGAGGTGGTCGATCTCGCTGCTCATGGACGCTCCTTTGCGCGCGGTGTGTTTTCCGGGGGCCGACTGGTCTCGGTCACAGTATCGGGGTGGGTTGACAGCGTACTACCGCCGAAAGGATGCACCGGTTGCCGAACTGAAACACGGTATATCGATATGCATGTTGTTTTCGGTTGGGCGCGCTCCCAAGCCCTCGTATGCTGGGTATCAGCCAACATCGCAGCTTGGCACGCGGCACCTCCACCCCCCTACACGGAGTGGCCGCAGAAGGCGGCGTCCTATACCCCCCGAGTGGGGCGCCGCCTTCTCCTCCCCGGCCCGGTCGTACACCCGACTGTCCACCGATCGCCGTTCTGACGCGCCGCGCGGACCCTGGGGTGCTTAGCGTCGGGATATGTCCGAGTCGTTCGTGGTCCGTCCCCGTGACGGGCAGCGGCCGCGGCGAGAACAGACTCCTCGCCGGCCGCTGCCCGATCATCCCGCGCTGCAGCCGTTGCGCGCTCACCTGTCCGATGCCGAAGTGACCGACGTGTTCGTCAACGGGGCGGACGGACTGTTCGTCGATCGCGGTAACGGTCTCGAACGCGATCCGCAGTGGCGGGCCGACGCCGAGCGGGTGCGGGCCCTGGCGGTCGCGCTCATCGGCGTCGGCGGGCGCCACCTGGACGACGCGACGCCGTGCGCGGACGTGCGGTGGCAGGGCGGCGCGCGCGTCCACGCCGTGCTGCCGCCGGTGGCCCGCTCGGGCGCGGCGATCTCGATCCGGCTGCCGTCGCCGGAGGTGCTGACGCTGGACGACCTGCAGCAGCGCGCCACGTTCGACGGAGCGCTGCGAGACCGGCTCGACGCACTCGTGAGCGGTCGCGAGAACGTGCTGGTCAGCGGGGCCACGGGCGCGGGCAAGACGACGCTGCTGGGCGCACTGCTGTCGCGGTCGCCAGCATCCGAACGCATCGTCA
The DNA here is from genome assembly GCF_047972865.1 of Microbacterium sp. Classification (GTDB taxonomy): domain Bacteria; phylum Actinomycetota; class Actinomycetes; order Actinomycetales; family Microbacteriaceae; genus Microbacterium. The sequence goes on along the minus strand of NZ_JBKEAY010000221.1, from coordinate 15,714 downwards.
CGATCGAAGACGTCGCCGAACTGCGGGTGGATCATCCGCACCACGTCTCGCTGGAGGCGCGGCAGGCGAACCTGGAGGGATCGGGCGAGATTCCGCTGGCCCGGCTGGTGCGCGAAGCACTCCGGATGCGGCCCGACCGGCTGGTAGTGGGCGAGTGCCGAGGGGAAGAGGTGCGCGAGCTGCTCACCGCGCTGAACACCGGACACGACGGCGGCGCGGGCACCGTGCACGCCAGCGGGGTGTGCGACGTGCCGGCGCGACTCGAAGCCCTCGGCGCGCTCGCCGGATGGGACGAACGGGCCGTCGCCCGGCAGGTGGCGAGCGCGATCGGGGCCATCGTGCACATCGCGCGCACCCCCGTCGGGCGGCGGGTCACCGCGATCGCGCGCCCGGTCGTCTCCGGCGGCCGCCTCGACGTGGAGGTGCTGACGTGACGCCGGGCGAGGTCTCGGGTCGGGCGGCGTACGACGCGGCTCCGCGCGCGCGCCGCCGGCGCGTGCCCCGGCCGCGGCGTTCCCTCCGGGTGCCGGAGGGAACGCACGAGGACGTCGCAGGCACGGTGCGAGGCCTCGCGGTCATGCTCGAAGCGGGGGTGGCGCCGGTGCGCGCGTGGCACCACCTCGCCGGCACCGGCGACCGCGTGGCCGACGACGTCGACCGGGCGGTCACCGCCGGCGGCAGCGCCACCGACGTGCTCGCCGCGCGCGGCGGCGGGTGGCGTCAGGTGGCGACCGCCTGGCGGATTGCCGAGATCGTCGGGGCGCCGCTCGCGCCGAGCCTGCGGGCGATCGCCGCGGCGCAACGCGATGCGGATGAGGCGCGCGACGATGTGCGTGTCGCACTGGCGGAGCCCGCGGCAACGGCGCGGCTGGTGGCCTGGCTGCCGGTGGTCGCCGTCGCGCTGGCGGTGGCGCTCGGGTTCGACATCGCTCACACCCTCACGCATCCGCTCGGCATCGCCTGCCTGGTGATCGGGGCGTTCCTCATGCTCGCCGCGCACCGGTGGACGAGGCGCCTGGTGGCGGCTGCGCAACCGGCGGAGGTCGTGCCCGGGCTCACCAGTGAACTGTTGGCGATCGCGCTGTCGGGCGGGGTGTCGATCGACCGCGCGACGTACGTGCTGGGCGAGGCGGGCGGCGACGACGTGGACGAACCGTCGCGCCGGGTGCTCGCACTGTCGGCGTCGGCCGGTGCGCCCGCCGTGGAATTGCTGCGCGCCCAGTCGCAGGCGGCCCGTCAGGACGCGCGGACCGAGGGTCGCCTGCGGGCGGCGGCGCTGTCGAGCAGGCTGCTGCTGCCGCTCGGAGTGTGCACCCTGCCCGCGTTTCTCGCGCTTGGTGTCGGCCCGATGATGCTGTCGGTGCTGACGTCGACCCCGGTGCCGCTGTGACGGCATCCGGCGCGCTTTCCCGTGCCTTCCGAGCTGTGCCCACAAGAACAAGAAACGTGCCCACGAACCGAGGAGGACAACACCATGACGATGCACGAACTACCCCGCCTGACCCGGCGCCGCGCTGCGGCCCTGTTCACCGACGACAGCGGAGCGGCTACCGCGGAGTACGCGATCGCGACGATGGCCGCGGTGGCGTTCGCCGGGTTGCTGGTGATCATCATGCGCAGCGATGAGGTGCGGGGGATTCTGACCGATCTGATCCGTCGCGCGCTGAGCGTGCCGTGAGTGCCGGCGACGACCGCGGCTCGGTGACCGCCGAGCTCGCGGTCGCGCTGCCGGCGGTGCTGCTGGTCATCGTGCTCGCGGTGTCGGCGCTGGGTGTCGGCGGTGCGCAGGTGCGGTTGGAGCAGGCCGCGGCGCAGGGCGCGCGGGTGGCGGCGCGGGGCGAGGCGGAGCGGGTGCCGGAGGTGGTGGCGGCACTGACCGGGTCTGCCACCGCGGTGGTGTCGGCGTCGGGCGACCTCGTGTGCGTGACGACATCGGCGGATGCGCCGGGCCCGTTGCCGATGCCGCCGCTGGTGGCGCGCTCGTGTGCGCTGGGGGAGGGACCCTGATGGCGGGGAGTGTGCTGGCGGTGGGGGTGCTCGCGGTCGGGGCGGTGATCGCGACCGGGTATGCGGCGGCGGGGGCGGTCTCGGTCGCGACGGTGCGGGTGGCCGGGGTCGCCGATGCGGCGGCGCTCGCGGCAGCCGACACCGCGGCAGGCCGGGTGCCCGGGGTGCCCTGTGCGCGGGCCGACGATCTCGCCCGGGCGGGCGGCGCGGTGCTCACCGGTTGCGACGTGGACGGCGTGGAGGCCACGGTGACCGTGGCGATGCGCGTCGGCGCGGTCACCGTGACCGGCAGGGCCCGCGCCGGCCCGCCGCGCTGACTCGGCCCACTCGCGAGGCGGCGTACCCGCTCGACGACCTCGCGTGCCCCCTCCGGGGCCTGACCCGGGCGGTTTGGTCGGAGATGGCCGGTCCTGCGCCTGAAAGTGGGAGGTCCTGAGGCTTGCTCGGCTCCCTACCCCAGCCGGGTACGGCCGGCACGGTACCCATCGAAACCGACGACTCACACAGCGACGGGACCGAATGGAGGGGGCCCTCGCAGGGAGGGCGGGTCCCCGGCTCTTCGGAATCACGGGTGCAGCGCCGGCCTGACGGGGCAGGCCGGGCGTGGCGCGCACTCGCCGCGCGGCAGCGCTCGGCGCACAGCTCCGGCGGCGCGTGGCGCCTCCCGCGGAGCGGGTCTGAAGAGTAGTGTGATGCGATGACGTCGGAGGGGGCGCTCGTGGACCGTTCCATCACGCGGCGGATGCTCGTCCGCCACGCGCTCCGTGACGACGCCGCTCAGATCGCCTTGATCTGGCAGACGGGCTGGCACGACGGACACGACGGCAACGTCCCGGATGATCTGTCGCGTCACCGCCGCGCCGCCGCCGACTTCGTGCCGCGGGTCTTCAACTGCCTGCCGCGCACCCGCGTCGCCGAGGACGAGAGCGGTGACCTCGTCCACGGATTCGTCGTCATCGACGGTGATCGGATCGAGCAGCTCTACGTGCTCGCGGCAGTCCGCGGCATCGGCATCGGCCGGGCGCTGCTGCGGCACGCCGAACAGTCCATCGCGCGCGGCGGTCACCCCCACGCGCGACTGGCCATCGTCCCCGGCAACACGCGTGCCCGCGCCATCGTGGAACAGGCCGGGTGGCGCGACGACGGCCCTGTCGACTACGCCGCCGACACCACTGACGGAGTCGTCGTGATCCCGTCTCGTCAGTACGTGAAAAACCTCCCCCTGGCCTGAGCGGGCCGCCCGCGCGGAACACTCCCAGCATCCTCCGGTGGTGCTGGTGTGTATGGTGTGCTTCGAAGAAAGGACCCCGCGTGGCAGACGGCAAGAAGCTCGTGATCGTCGAGTCGCCGACGAAAATGAAGTCGATCCAGGGATATCTGGGAGACGGATACGAGGTGTTGAGCTCGGTCGGGCACATCCGAGACCTGGCGAGCAAGCAGGACATCCCCGCCGAGTTGAAGAAGACCTCGGTCGGCAAGTACTCGATCGACATCGAGAACGACTTCACCCCGCTCTATGTGGAGAGCGACCGCGGCAAGAAGACCGTCGCCGAGCTCAAACGTGCACTGAAGGGTGCCGACGAACTGCTGCTGGCCACCGATGAAGACCGCGAGGGCGAAGCCATCGCGTGGCACCTGCTCGAAGCGCTCAAGCCCAAGGTCCCGGTCAAGCGCATGGTGTTCCACGAGATCACCAAGGACGCCATCCGCGCCGCCGTCGAGAACACCCGCGAGCTCGACCACGCGCTCGTCGACGCGCAGGAGACCCGTCGCATCCTCGACCGCCTGTACGGATGGGATGTGTCGGACGTTACTCGCCGCAAAGTCGGCCAGGGCACCTCGGCCGGCCGGGTGCAAGCGGCGCCCACGCGTCTGGTAGACGACCGCGAGCGCGAGCGGATGGCATTCGTCTCCGCCTCGTACTGGGGCATCGACGCCGTCGCGGCCCACGGCACGGACGCGTTCGCGACCCGTCTTGCCCGCCTCGACGGCGCGCCGCTGGCCCGCGGCACCGACTTCGACGACGCCGGCCAGTTGAACAAGGCCGTCGTCGTCCTCTCCGAGCCGCAGGCGCGCGCGCTGGCTGCGGCGATCGAAAAGACCGGTACCGCCTCGGTCGTCTCGGTCGAGGCCAAGCCCGGCACTCGCAGCCCCAAACCACCCTTCACGACCTCCACCATGCAGCAGGAGGCCGGCCGCAAGCTCTCGATGAGCGCCAAGCACGCCATGAGCGTGGCGCAGCGCCTGTACGAGAAGGGCTACATCACCTATATGCGCACCGACTCGACCGCGCTGTCGACACAGGCGGTCTCGGCGGCGCGCTCCCAGGCGGTGGCCCTCTACGGCGACAAGGCGGTTCCGCCGAACCCGCGCAGCTACCGCAACAAGAGCAAGAACGCGCAGGAGGCGCACGAGGCCATCCGCCCGTCCGGCGACGACTTCCGCACCCCCGGTTCGGTCGCTTCCGGCCTGGATCGCGACGAGCAGCGCCTCTACGACCTCATCTGGAAGCGCACCGTCGCCAGCCAGATGTCCGACGCGACGTACGAGACGACGACCGTCACCCTCGAGGTGGATGCCGACGGCAAGACCGCGGCGTTCACGGCATCCGGCACCGTCTACACCTTCAAGGGGTTCCTGGAGGCGTACGAGGAGGGTCGCGACGCGAGCCGCCGCGACGCCGATACCACCAACGACCAGTCGCTGCCCGCGCTCGCGGTGGGCGACGAACTGCGCCTGCGCGACATCGAACCGAAGGGGCACGCCACGACGCCCAAGCCCCGCTACACCGAGGCGTCGCTGGTGAAGGCGCTGGAGGAGAAGGGCATCGGGCGCCCCTCGACGTTCGCCAGCATCATCGACGTGATCCTCGACCGCGGCTATGTCACCAAGCGGGGCCAGGCGCTCGTGCCGAGCTGGCTGGCCTTCAGCATCGTGCGGCTGCTGGAACGCCACTTCTCCGACCTGGTGGACTATGACTTCACCGCGGCGCTGGAAGACGACCTCGACGCCATCGCCCGCGGGGAGCAACGCCGCGTCGAGTGGTTGAACGAGTTCTACTTCGGCTCGGAGAACCACGTCGGCCTGCGTCACATCGTCGACAACCTCGGCGAGATCGACGCGCGTGAACTCAACGCGACTCCGATCGGCGAGGTCGCCACCCTCCGATTCGGCAAGTACGGTCCCTACCTGGACGTGCCGACGGGTGAGGGCACGTCGAGGATCGTCAACGTGCCCGACGAGCTTGCCCCCGATGAGCTGACGGCCGCCAAGGCACAGGAGCTCATCGACGCGCCCGTGGCCGGCGACCGCGTGCTCGGGACCCACCCCGACACCGGGAAGACGATCGTCGTCAAAGACGGCCGGTTCGGCCCCTACATCCAAGAGCTCGAACCCGAGCCGGAGCAGGTCGATCCGGCCACCGGCGAGGTGACCGCCGCGAAGAAGACGACCAAGAAGAAGGCCGCCGCGCCCAAGCCACGCACGGCGTCGCTGTTCAAGACGATGAGCGTGGACACCGTGGATCTGGACCAGGCGCTGCAGCTGCTGTCGCTGCCGCGCGTGGTCGGCGTCGACCCGGAGACCGACACCGAGATCACCGCGCAGAACGGCCGCTACGGACCGTACCTGAAGAAGGGCACCGATTCGCGCACGCTGCAGAGTGAGCAGCAGCTGTTCGACATCACCCTCGAGGAGGCGCTCGAGGTGTACAAGCAGCCCAAGTACGGTGCGCGCGGCGCCTCCGCCGCGCTAAAGGAGTTCGACGCCGACCCGGTCAGCGGCAAACCCATCAAACTGAAGGACGGCCGGTTCGGTCCGTACGTCACCGACGGGGAGACCAACGCCACCATCCCGCGCGGCGAGAACGTCGAGGACGTCGACTTCGCGCGGGCGGTGCAGCTGATCGCCGACAAGCGGGCCAAGGGACCCGTGAAGAAGCGCACGACCACCCGTCGTACGGCGCGCAAACCCGCGGCCAAGAAGTGACCGCAGGGCTGTGGGTCACGTTCGAGGGCGGCGACGGGTCGGGCAAGTCCACACAGTCCGCACTGCTGGAGCAGTGGCTCCGTGATGAGGGCCGCGCGGTCGTCCACACCCGCGAACCGGGCGGCACCGAGGTCGGCACCCTCATCCGCAACATCGTGCTGCATCATCGCGGCGACATCGCGCCGCGCGCCGAGGCGCTGCTGTACGCCGCCGACCGCGCCCACCACGTCGAGACGGTCGTGCGGCCCGCGCTGGCCCGCGGAGACGTCGTCATCCAGGACCGCTATCTCGATTCGTCGGTCGCCTATCAGGGCGCGGGCCGTGTGTTGGATGCCGGTGAGATCCGGGAGCTGTCGCTGTGGGCATCCGCGGGGGTGCTGCCCGAGGTGACGGTGCTGCTCGACCTCGATCCCGACGTCGCGCGGGGCCGGCTCGACGCCGCCGACAAACCGTTCGACCGGCTCGAGTCGGAGCAGGCGGCCTTCCACGGCCGGGTGCGGACGAGCTACCTCGCGCTGGCCGCCGCCGAGCCAGAGCGCTTCCTCGTGCTCGATGCCCTGCTGCCCCCCGACGCCCTCGCCGACCGCGTCCGCGCCCGGATCGCCCCGCTGCTGAGCCGGTGACACCGGCCCGCGAGACCGCAGCGACGCTATCGAGACCGCTCGGATTACGCGCGGTCTCGATAGCGCCCGTGCTGTTTCGCGGGTGGGTGGGGGAGTTGTCGGCGACGGGACGTAGGCTGGACGAATGCACCTCGTCGCCCCGTCGCTGCCCTGGGCGGATGTGTGGGGCCAGCCCGCAGCGGTGGCGCAGCTGCAGCGGGCCGCCGCCGACCCGGCGCACCTCTCGCACGCCTGGCTGATCACGGGCCCCCCCGGGTCGGGGCGATCCACGCTCGCGGCCGCCTTCGCCGCCGCTCTGATCGCCGAGCCGGACGACCTCGCCGCGATGCGCCAGGTGCTCGCCGGCACGCACCCCGACCTGACGACGCTGCGCACCGAGGGCGTGATCATCTCGATCAAGGATGCGCGCGCGCTCGTCGAACGCGCCTACTTCAGCCCGTCGCTCGGCCGCTACCGCGTGGTCGTGGTCGAAGACGCCGACCGCATGGTCGAGCGCACCAGCAATGTGCTCCTCAAAGCACTCGAAGAGCCGCCCGAGCGGACGGTGTGGGTGCTGTGCGCCCCCAGCGAGGCCGACCTGCTGCCCACGATCCGCTCCCGCGTGCGCACACTGCGACTGCGCGAACCAGAGATCGACGACGTGGCGGGCCTCATCGTGCAGCGCACCGGCGTGGATCCGCAGGTGGCGGAGCAGTCCGCGCGGCACGCGCAGCGCCACATCGGCATGGCCCAGCGGCTCGCGACCGATCCCGCCTCCCGCGAGCGCCGCGCCTCGACGCTGCGGGCCGTCCTCGGTGTGCACGGGGTCAACGCGGCCGTCGAGGTGGCCGCGCACATCGTGAGCCTGGCGACCGAGGATGCGAAGGCCTTGACGGCCGAACGCGACCAGTACGAGCGCGAATCGCTCCTGGCGACGCTGGGCGTGGCCTCGGGGGCCGCGGTGCCTCCGGCCCTGCGCAGCCAGCTCTCGGCGCTCGAGGACGAGCAGAAGCGTCGCGCCACGCGGAGCCTGCGCGACGGTATCGACCGCGTCCTGACCGACCTGGAATCCCTCTACCGCGACGTACTGATGCTGCAGTACGGCCGCGGTGCCGACCTCATCAACCGGGAGCTCACCGCCGAGCTGGATGTGCTGGCGCGGGACTGGACGCCCGCGCGCACGCTGACGGTGCTCGACCGCATCTCGGCGACGAGGGAGAACCTGGAACAGAACGCGGCACCCACGCTCGCGTTGGAAAGCCTGTTGATCACTGTGGCAAGCGGACGGACCCCATGACACGAACTCGACCTGCTCGACCGGCACGCATCGTGGGGGTGGTCGCCGCGGCGGCCGCGGTCTCCCTCGCGCTCAGCGGATGTGTCGCGCTGATGATCCCCGACGCGCGACCGGCAAAGCCCCCCGTGACCGACGGGGTGCCCGAGAACCTGCTCCCGTACTACGGCCAGACGCTCTCGTGGGAACCGTGTGCGGGCACTGGAAGCGGTGTCTACGACTGCACGACGGTGACGGCCCCGCTGTCCTGGGATGAGCCGACCGCGGGCGAGATCGAGCTGGCGGTCGTGCGACGGCAGGCCGACGCGGCCGAACCGGTCGGTTCGCTGCTGACCAACCCGGGCGGGCCCGGCGCGAGCGGGTTCGACCTGATCGCGCAGACATCCTCCTTCGCGGTGACCGAACCGCTCCTGGAGGCCTTCGACGTGATCGGGTTCGACCCGCGCGGTGTCGGGCGGTCGACGTCGGTGTCGTGCCTCGACGCGGCCGACACCGATGCGTTCCTGTTCGATATCCCGGCGGCGGCGCGCGGAACGGATGCCTGGGAAGCCGAGCTGACGACGCGCAACGCCGAGTTCGCACACGCGTGCGAGGCGAACAGCGACGGCATTCTTCCGTTCATCACGACGGTGAACGCCGCCCGGGACCTCGATCTGCTGCGGGCGGTGCTCGGTGACTCCGAGCTGTACTACCTGGGGTACTCGTACGGGACGTTCCTCGGCGCCACGTACGCGGACCTGTTCCCGGAACGGGTGGGGCGCCTCGTGCTCGACGGCGCGATCGATCCGTCGGTGTCCGGGCTCGCCGTGGGAACGACCCAGGCGCTCGGGTTCGAGTCCGCGTTGCGCGCCTACATGGCGGACTGCCTGGAGGCCACGGACTGTCCGTTCCGAGGCGCACTGGACGATGCCATGAACGACCTGGGCGTGTTGCTGGAACGCGCCGACGCCGATCCGCTGCCCAACGCCGACGGCCGCAGGCTCGGTGCGGACTCGCTCATGACTGCCATCGTGACCGCGCTGTACTCGCAGGAGAGCTGGCCCTACCTCACGATGGCCTTGAGTGGGGTGCTGGAAGGGGACGCCTCGATAGCGTTCCTGCTCGCCGATTCGTACTATTCGCGCGACGCCGACGGCACCTACCGCGACAACTCGCTCGAGGCGTTTACGGCCTACAACTGCGTGGATTACCCCGCCGAGGACGACCCGGACGCCGAGGCGGCGGCGAATGAGCTTATCGCGACCGAAGCCCCCACGATCGCGCCGTATTGGGCGGGGGTTGATGTGTGCGAGTCGTGGCCCGCACCGCCGACGGGGACGCGCGGCGCGATCACGGCCGCCGGCGCCGCGCCGATCGTCGTGGTCGGGACGACCAACGACCCCGCCACCCCTTACGAATGGTCGGTCTCCCTGGCTGATCAACTCACGTCGGGCGTGCTGATCACCCGCGAAGGGGAAGGGCACACCGGATTCAACAAGGGCAACCGCTGTGTTGATTCCGCCGTGAACGACTACCTGATCGACGGCACCGCACCCGAGGATGGGCTTACGTGTGGCTGACGGGTGCTCCCCCTACCGACGTGTGAGCAGCGGGCTCTGCCTGTTGACGACCTAGCGACGCCCACGGCGGCCGATCATCTGGACGCCGACTGGGTCGTGAGCGATGAGGCCGTGTCGGGCTCTCATCAGCCCCTTTCTGAGAAACGTTATCATTAGCATGAAACGGGTCGCCGGGTTGATAGGGAGAACCAATGAGTGCCGTGGACGTCGTGGCCGTCATCGGAACGTGCGGGCCGGAGCGGAGGCGCCATGCCGCGCTCGTGGCGCATGAGTTGGGCCGCCAGCTGCTGCCCGCATCGCTGCTGAGCGGCTCACCCGATCCCGTCGAGGAAGCAGCTGTGCTCGCGTCGTGGATGGATGAAGACGCCGGCGCGGTGATCGAGGTCCCGGACGAGATCCCTGCGACCGAACTGATCGGCACGTTCGCCGAACGCTCCGATCGCACGCGGTTGAGCGGCGTGGTCTGCGTCGTGGACGCCGTGCACATCCTCGCCGACCTGCGTCGCGACGACGACATCCCGCTGCGTGACGCCGGCAGTGGGCTTGCCGCACCGCTCGCGCCGCGCGCACTGTTGTCGGTCGCACAGATCGAGTACGCGTCGGCGATCGTGCTGGTCAACTGGTCGGGATTGCCGAAGACCGAGTTGACGACCCTGATGGCATTGTTGAGCCACCTCAGCCCGAGGGCTCGCCTGCGTCTACGCAGCACCGAGTCGACCTACCCGGGTGACGTGCACGCCTATACCTCGGAGCAGGATCGGGCCGGATGGCTGGCCGTTCTCAACGGTGAGCTCGATCCTGTGATGACCGATCCGCGCGTGTCGGCGTTCCGCTACGAACAGGTGCGTCCGTTCCATCCCGGACGGCTCAAGCGGGCGCTGGATCTGCGCGTCGAGGTGGGCGAATTCGGCACGCTCGTGCGCTCCGCGGGGTTCTGCCGGCTCGCGACCCGGCCGCAGGTGGTGGCGCAGTGGGACCACGTCGGCCGGGTGATTTCGGTGACGCCGCGCGCGTACGACGCAGGGCTCAGTGCCGAGGAGGAACTGCTCGCCGTGGGTCAGGACATCGCGCTCATCGGCCTCGACCTCGACCGAGCGGGGCTCGTTGCGGCGTTGGACGAGGCTGTCCTCACCGACCGGGAGCTGGCGGCGGGAGCCGAGGCGTGGGCGCGTTTCGCCGATCCCTTCCCCGCCTGGCCGAGCGCGTACGGTCGCAGCCGGTAGCGCCGGCTACGGGTCTTGTCGGCGCAGGTAGTCGTCGACGGTGTCAGTGCGTAGGGCCTCGGCCACCTCGGTCAACGCGTCAGTGTCCGGGAGGACGACCGATTGGTCGCCGATCATGGCGGTGCCGAGCGTCGGTGCCGTGAAGAAGTGCACGTCGTCGGCGCGCATATCGCGCAGCGTGACGGCTATGCCGGCGATCGTCGCCGCATCCAGGCCCTCATCGACGGTCAGATACGGTGCGATCGCGCCGAGGGTGTCGTGGATCCGGCCGGGGTCGGTCAGCGTGGCCCGGTCGAGCAGTCGCGCCAGGACGGCGCGGACGTACGCCTGCTGGTTGCGCACGCGTTGATAGTCGCCGTCCGGGAACGCGTACCGCTCCCGCACGTACACGAGTGCGTCGTCGCCGTCCAGCGTGATTGCGCCGGCGGGGAAGGTATGACCCCGGGCGTCGAAGGCCTGCGCGTTGTCGACGGTCACCCCGCCGAGGGCATCGGTGAGCCCGCGGAATCCCTCGAAGTCGATGATCGCGACGTGGTCGATCGGCACGTCGACGATGCTCTCGACCGTTTCGACCAGCAGCGGGATGCCGCCGAGTGCCAGCGCCGCGTTGATCTTGTGCTCGCCGTGGCCGGGAATGCTCACCCAGTTGTCGCGCATGATCGACATCACCTGCACCTTGTCGCGGTCGGCGGGGATGTGCACCATCATGATGGTGTCCGCGCGACGGTCGCCGATCTCGGCGGGGTCGTCGACGCTGGTCTGACCGCGCTCGTCGGAACCGAGCAGCAGGATATTGGTCGCTTCGGTGTGTGCGGGGTCTTGTGTGGGCCGAGTGGATCCGTCGGGGAACACGTCGCCCTCCGGCAGGGTCGTGACGTTGTCCGCGTACGCCGCCGCAAGGCTCCACAGATAGGCGGCGCCGAGGCCGGCCCCGGCGACGAGCACCCCGAAGACGGAGAAGACAACGATCCACGGCCATCTGCGGCGCCGTGTTGGGCTGGGCGCGCTCACGACCGCCAGTCTGCCCGGGCGGTCTGAGGGAACGCTGACCGGGCATGCGGGGGCGTCTCGGCGGTGCGCTAAGCTTGTCAATCGCGCCCTCGTAGCTCAGTGGTAGAGCACTTCACTCGTAATGAAGGGGTCATCAGTTCAATCCTGATCGAGGGCTCTTCAACCCAGAGCCGGGGAGTTCGCCCGATGGATACGGCGCTCGATGCGATCCTTGAGCTCTTCACCTGGCTGGGTGTCTGCGGTGCGGTGCTGTGCGGGGTGTGTGCAGTGGTCCTGTGGGTGGCCGACGGCACCTGGCTGCCCGCCGACGCCGTCGTCGATCACGAGCCCGACGGAACGTGGGTGCGGTGGTTCGACTTGCACGGCGAGGCGAACAATGCGCAGGTATCGGGGGAGGATGCCGGCCGGTTGTCCGGCCGCGACACGGCCACCGTGTGGTACCGATACGGACAGCGTCACCGCGTACGGTTCACGCGACGTGCCCCGGGCGTGCGAATCGCGGCGTGGGCGACACTGGTCTGCGCGGTGATGGGTGCGCTCGCATTCGCCGGGTCGACCGTGTTGCTGTTCATCTGAACTTCCGCGCCGTGGGGTTTACTTTATCGGTTCATAGCTATATAGTCTTTATAGTCGTCCGGACCCGAAACCGGGCGATGACACCCGGGGTGCGCCCCGGGTCCACCGCTCGCCCCCCTGGAGTGTCATGAAAAAATCAACAAAGGGCGCCTTGGCGTCCGTAGCCGCCGCCGTGCTGTTGCTAGGCGGGGGCACCTCGCTCGCGTACTGGACCGCCAGTGCCAACGTCGACGGCGGGTCCATCACCGCCGGTGACCTCAAGCTCGTCGCTGGCTCGTGCGACGCGAACTGGGTCTACGCCGCCGGTCACGCCAGCGCCGGCACCGCCGTGAGTCTGTGGGTTCCCGGCGATGTCGTCACCAAGTCGTGCACGTTCACGATCTCTGCCACCGGTGACAACCTCAAGGCCACCCTGACGTCGCCGTCGTCGGTGTCTCTGAGCGCGACCAGCGCGGCCGGAGCGACCAGCGAGAGCGCCACTGCCGCGGTGGCGTACACGGTCGCAGGCTCGGCCATCACCGACGTGGACACCGGAACCGCCGGCATCCAGATCGATGACTCCTCCGACGGTGACACGCTGACGGCGAAGTTCACGGTGACGTTCCCGTACGGCACCGATCAGACCGGAACGCCGGTCGTCAACGGCAACGACACCCAGGACTGGGTGGCGGCGTTCGACGCGCTGACGGTGACCCTGACGCAGCTGAACCCGAACCCGTAAACGCCCCGCGCACCATGCGCACCGTCGCCAGCTTCGTCGGGCGCACCGCCGCGTGGATCGTGATCCTCGCGGCGGTGACGGTGATCGTCGTGGCAGTGCTGATCCCGCGGATCGCGGGAGCGACGCCGTATACGATCCTCACCGGTTCGATGCAGCCGGCCTATCCGCCCGGGACCCTCGTGGTGGTGCGGCCCGTCGACGACACCGACGACCTGTCGGTCGGCGATGTGGTGACGGTGCAGCTGGAATCGGGAGAAGAGACGGTGGTCACCCACCGGATCGTGGAGATTCAGCACCGTGCGGACAGTCAGACGCAGTTCATTACGAAAGGCGACGCCAACGATGTGCCCGACGCAGAACCCCGGATGCCGGTGCAGGTCCGCGGCGAGGTGTGGTATTCCATCCCGTACCTCGGCTACATCAGCACCGCGCTGACCGGATCGCAGCGCAGTTGGTTGGTCACCGCGATCGCGGTCGGACTGATCGGCTACGCGGCCTGGATGTTCACAGGAGCGTGGCGGGAGCGACGGCGTCGCGCCGGGGCGAAACCTGCCGAACAGGCCGTCGGTGATGAGCGTGATCAGACGACCGATCCAAAAGACCATTCCCTAGACACTGAATGAGAAAGCCCTTGACTCCGTTGGTCGCGGGCCGGAGCCGCCGCTGTGGCGGGTCCGGCAACGTGGACCTCGAGATGGATGCGATCATGAACGCGACAACGAGACGGCGCATACGCGCCGTGCTGAGCGCGACGGCCGTCGCCGTGGCGCTGGTGCTCGCAATCGCCGCGCCCGCTCGCGCAGCCGGCGAGATCGGGCTCAGCGCCGACGGGGTGACGTGGGGTTCGACGCTGCCTCAACCGCTGTTCGATGCGGCGATCCGCTGGGTGCCCGGCGATGTGCGCACCGCGCGCTTCTACGTGCGCAACCAGACCGCAGACGGGATCCGCACGGATGTCGATCTGGTCGCGTCGCGTGTCGAAGAACTGATCACCACCGGGGACCTGAGCATCGACGTGCGCATCGCAGGGGGCGAATGGGTGCCGACGACGGTGACGGGGACGCAGCGACTCAGCTCCGAGTCCATCCCGGCCGGCGGCAGCTATCCGGTCGATGTGCGGGTCCGCTTCTTCAAGGAGTCTGCCAACGTGTCCCAGTCGCTGCCGCTCGATCTGCAGTTGCGCGTGACGCTCACCGAGACGGTTCCGGACGGCGGCTCGAATGGCGGCGGCTCGACGCCGAACCTGCCGGTCACCGGTGGCTCGTTTGACCTCAGCTCCGCCGTCGTCGGTGTTACCGCCGTGGGCCTGGGAATCGTGCTCGCGGCGCGTCGCCGCCGCAGTCGAGAGGATGCCGCCGATGAGCGCTGAGCGTCAGTCTCGGATGCGACGTCGTCGCGTCGATGTCATCCGTGCCGTCCTGGCGTGCGGCATCGCGTTGGGCTTGGGCAGCGTCGGCACACTGGCACAGTGGACCACGGGGGGCTCGGTGCAGGCGGGGTCGATCCGCGCCGGCCAGCTCGACGTTGTCGTCAACGGGCACCTCTCGACGGTGACGAACGTCGACGGCACGCATGTCGAGACGTCATGGAAGATCGACGAGATGCTGCCGGGGGAGTTCGTGGCGCTCACGATCACGGCGACAAACGGAGGTGCGAGCACCATGCCACTGGATCTGCGCGTCGACGGTTATGTGCAGGGCACCCTCGGCCCGTATCTGAATTTCGAGTTCTGGGAGGGCGGAACTGTGACCGGTGGAACGCCGTGGACGGGCGTGACGGGCGCGACGTGGCGGCAGGCCAGCTGCGCGGGCGGGATACCGCTGACCGGATGGCGCACCCTCGGCACGACGCCCACCGCCCCGACGCCGATCGTCACGACCAAGCAGCGACTGAACGTGGGGCAGTCCAAGACGTATTGCGTCCTGATGGCACTCAACGGCGATCTGACAACCTCCAACAACACCGCGCTGCTGGGCGCGAAGGGCACCGCGGTGCTCGTCTTTCGCGGTACGCAGGACGGTGCGCCGTGACCGCGTGGCGTTGGCGCGACGTGATGCGCACGGTCACCCTGTCCACAGGCGCGATCGCGGGCGTGGTCTGCGTGCTCTGGACTCTCGGCCTGTGGGCGCTGGGGCTGCATCCGCTCGTCTTCCTCAGCGGCTCGATGTCACCGGCTATCGAGGCGGGCGCGGTCGGGTTCGCCCGCACCGTACCGGCCGATGACATCCGCGTGGGCGACATCGTGAGCGTCGTCACCGACGAGGGCGTCCGGGTGACTCACCGCGTCGTTTCGACGGTCACCGACGATGCCGGCCCGACTTTTCGACTCAAAGGCGATGCCAACAACACTCCGGACGCGCACGCTTACACCCTGGACACGGTGGATCTGGTCGTCGGCCATGTGAACGGGGCGGGATACGTGCTGCAGGGGGTGGCATCGCCGTGGGGCATGGCTGTCGGCGCGGGCCTGCTTGCCGCGTGCCTCGTGTTCGGCGTGCGCCGTCGCAGCGATGAGCCTCGCACGGGCGGCGGGGCGCCCGGCGATCAATCGCCCGCGGACCTCGCGAGGCAAGCCGTGGGCGACTCAGGGGCCGAAGCCGGTGGGCGTCGTCCGGTCAGCTCGCGCACTTCCCGCGTCGCGGCTGTAGCGCTGGTGCCTCTCGTGCTCGCCGGGGCAGCTGCAGCGCCCACCGCCGGTACCCTCGCGTACTTCAGCGATTCGGCGAAGCTGTCC
>NZ_JBKEAY010000179.1:0-16576 GCF_047972865.1 Microbacterium sp. | reverse complement strand
CGAGTGACGCGTCGCCGCGTCGCGCGCATCGGAAACAGGGGCAGCGTGTCCACCACACGCCGTAAGAGTGGCCAGCGCAACGGAAGCGAGCGATTTCATCGGAAGTGATCTGCTTTCGGTCTCGTATCTGTCATCGCCGCTCGGCGACACGTCCAGGTTGGTCGAGCAGACCCCCATGTCCGCTATACGAAAGGCCAGACCAGACGTGCACCAAAGCACAACCGGGTGCACCTCCGCGAGCAGCGCGACGACGCACCCTCGACTACCCTGAGTGCATGGCGCAGGGGACAGCGAGATGGACGGACGGCGTGCGTCCGTTGCCGGGTGGGTGGGTGGTCAAGGTCTTGCTCGTGGTGGTGCCGATTGCGTTCATGGCCAGTGACATTTCACAGGGCGACGTGACGTTGACCGGTCCTCGCGGGTGGTTCGAGCTGATCTTCCCCTACACGCCGGTTTTCGCTCTCCTCGCCGGCGCCGCCGCCGGCGCCGCGACGTGGCTGGTGGTCTTCGCCGTGGTCCTCAGCATGGGCGCCCCACTCCTGCTGGTGTCGGCGACGTGGTTCCCGATGATGATCACCGTCGGCCTGGCGACCTTCGCACTACCGAAGGTCGCCGCCTGGGCCTTCTCCGCGATCGCGCTCGCGCTGGTGCCTCTGATGTGGCTGGTGAACCCGGATGCCGCAACCGCAGTACTCGTGTTCACCATCCTCGGCGTATCCGCGGCGGCGGCGGGCCTGGGAACGAGCACTGTTCTCGCTCGCTCCGAGCGCGACGCTCAGAAGGTCAGGCAACTGCGACAGAAGCAGACGCAGATCCGGAACCAGGAACGAATCCAGCTGGCCCACGAGCTGCATGACATCGTCGCCCACGACATGACGATCATCGCGATGCAGGCCCAGCGTGCCGAAATCGTCAATAATCCCGACACGACCGCACAGATCCTCGAGAGCATCGGCGGTTCCGCCTCCCAGGCGCTCCAAGACCTGCGCAGCCTGGTCACGCTGCTCAAAACCGACGAACAGAACCATCAGCCCGCGGGAGACGGGACCGAGACCCGCGAGCACGCCGCTGACCTGCTGGGTGTGCCGCAGCGGTCGGGCGAGACGATCACGGCTGCGGGGCTGCTCCACGACATCCGCAACGTCGCCGATGCGCTGGAACGGGCCGGCTTCCGACTGCAGCTCGATGTGGAAGGTTCCCTCGCGACCGTGCCCACGAGTGTGAGGCACGTGGTGCGCCGCACGGTTCGGGAGATGGGCACGAACATCCTCAAACACGGCGACATCAACGCCCCGGCACGCCTGAGGCTCGTCATCGCTGACGATCACGTTGCGCTGAGCACCGTCAACGGCACCTCCGCCGCCGCTCCGGTCGCGTCCTCACAGACGGGGCTCGAGGCCATGCGGGCTCGGTGCGAGGTCTTCGGCGGACGGGTGCACACGGAGTCGACGGCGGGCACCTGGTCGACGACGATGACGATCCCTCTCGAAGGACGCAAGACGCCCGAAACAGTACGAGGAGTGCTGAGATGACTCGAGTCCTGCTCGTCGATGACGAGTCGATGACCCGCGAGATTCTGCGGGACTACTTGACAGCAGACCCGTCGCTGGTCGTGGTCGGCGAAGCATCGAACGGGCAGGTCGCGATCCGTCAGACGGAGGCGCTGCAGCCGGATGTGATCCTGATGGACATGCAGATGCCCGTCCTCGACGGCGTCGGTGCCACGGCGCAGATCCACGCCGAGCATCCGGAGGTGAAGATCCTGGGCCTCACGTCGTTCTCCACCGATCGATACGTCGTCGATCTGCTCCGCGCGGGCGCCTCCGGCTACATCGTCAAGGAGACCAAACCCCGAGAGATCATCGCCGCGATCCACACGGTGTTGGCGGGCGAGTCGGTTCTGTCGGCGGAGGTCACCAGGCACGTCGTGAGGGGTCTTGAAGAGTCAGTCCCCGCTTTGGTGACCCCGAGCGCGGAACTGATCGACATCCTCACCGAGAAGGAGCTGGAGGTCATCCGCCTCCTCGCCCGTGGCATGAGCAACCGCGAAATGGCCGGCGAGCTGTTCGTGACCGAATCGACCGTCAAGGCGAGGTTCGTGAAGGTGATGGAAAAGCTCGGCGTCCGTGACCGGGTCCAGATCCTCGTGACCGCCGTCCAGCGCGGCCTCGTCGACCTGAGTTCGACCTCGGAGCCGCACGACCTCGGCGGTCGCCCCTCTTAGAGCATGCTCGGCTGGCCGAGGACGTCGGTGACCGGCCTGAGCAGTCTCGCGAACGCCTCTCTCAGCCGCGGCCGAACGCTCTCGAGCGCCGCATCCGGATCGCGGATCAGCTGGCCTCCCCAGCCCATCACTTCATACTCCGCCATGGCTTGGGCAAGACCACGGGGAGAGCTCCACGGCCGGTTCAAGTTCGCTCGCGCGAACGCAATCAGCTCGGTCGGTTCGGCGATCGCCGCGCGAGCGACATCGGCAGCGTTCTCCGCGAGTTCCTGCAGGGCGAGCACGCTTCCCTCCGCCGGCGTGATGACAGTCCACACGATGACGGGAGAGCCGCCCTCGAGCGTACGGTTGATGGAGACCATCGTGGGGTTTCCCGATGCCTCCAGCTCCGACGGCAGGTTCGGCCCCGGACCCGCCATCAGCGCGCAGAGCGCCACGAACGTGGCCGCGTGGCCGGTGCGCACAGACGGATCGGCACCGGTGATGACGGTCTGTTCGTAGCCTTGCTGTCGTTTCTGGCGCATCGAGGTGGGTGCGGGCTTGTCCATGAAATCCATCGGCGAAAGCTGGGCAGCGATCGCGCCCGTGCTCTCCACAGCGAGCTCGGACCCGGCGACGGAGACCACGGGCGCGGCGAACGCTCCCGGC
The DNA here is from genome assembly GCF_047972865.1 of Microbacterium sp. GTDB lineage: Bacteria > Actinomycetota > Actinomycetes > Actinomycetales > Microbacteriaceae > Microbacterium. Next base: position 13,704 of record NZ_JBKEAY010000179.1, on the reverse strand, counting down.
CGCGCGCAGAGGGCCTCGACAACAGCTGTGCCCCACGAGCGGATGCCCGTCTCGGGGAGGGCGACGACGAGGCAATCGGCGCCCGCACCTTTCGACCAACTGCACTGCACCGGGCGGGACCCCGGTCCCTGCGACCTACCGGCACGCTCAACGGACGACCGCAGCCGCGCAGCGGATGTCTCCGTGCTTGATTGCTCGCAGGTTCGCCAGGCGACGGCGACCGTCGCGAAAGAAGACCGACTGTCGAGCACGGTCAGGTGTGCGGCTGGCGCGGGCACCGGCGGGATCATGAAGACCTTTCTGTCAGGGCTCTGAGGGTGAGGGAGACCGACGGCTGTTCGACCAGCCGAGCACTCGCCGCCGACATCAGTTGCCGCGCATCGCCGGGGACGTCTTGGAGGCTGTTGAGCGCATCGACGAGCGCCGTCGCGAAGTCGATGGTGTCGCGCAGGAGAACGTCGCGCGCAACGGCTCGCACGAGGCGCGCATCGTCAATGGTCAGTTGCTCTGCGCGCGAGGTGGCACGCGCCACGGCGTGACGAACGAGCATGTCGTCGACCGCGGTGACGGCCCGCAGCCTCATCGCCGCGTCCATGCCGAAGGCCGTGTCATCGACGAGCACGAACAGATCGTCTTGCGTCATGTCGCCCGGGCCGAACAGCCCGGCGCTGGCGTCAATGCCTGGTTGCATCGTGAGCGCCTCCGCGACCAGCAGGTCGCCCAGCACCTCGGGCGAAAGAGCGCGCGACGGCGCCGCACGCGTCACCGACAGGCGTCGTGGCCGGTCTCCCTTGGTTTCTTCGACGAGATCGAGCCGCTGCGACACCGGCTGTCCTGGCGGACGGAGCCGCGGGGACCGGGGCACCTCAGCCCGCTCGATCCCGCCCACGGCGTCGGCCAGGTCAGTGACGACCTCCTCCGGCGGTTGACTGGACAAGGCGACGAGGACCGTGTGCTGCGGACGGTAGGTCCTCCCGTGGATCGACCGCAGCACTGCGGGCGTCGCGTGCTCGGTCAGCCCCGTGTCACCACTCCCATCGTGTCCGTTCGCATGGTCCCGCCAGTACCGCCCGGTCAGGTGAGGCCACGGAAGGGTCTGGCCGGGCGCCGAGGCGAGGCGCTGGCGTCGCTCCGTCGCCACGGCCGCAATCTGCTGGTTGATCTGATCCTCCCGGAACATGGGGAAGAAGACCTGGTCGACCAGGCGCCTGGCGACGCTCTGAATGCTCTCGTTGGAGCCCGTCTCATAGAACTCGGTGTAGTCCATGTGCGTATGGCCACCGAGGACGGCACCGGATCGGGCGAGCTGCTGTTGCCGATCTCGGCCAGCGGTGGCCGCACTGTCCTGGTAGACCATGTGCTCGATCAGGTGCATCATGCCCGCCTCAGCGAGATTCTCCTCATCTCGCATGCCCGCCCCGATGGAGAGTGCAACCGTGTGGTTGCGCGCCCGCGGCGCGTGGATCGCTAAGACCCGAGAACCGTTGCGGAGGTCCCGACTCTCGACCTGGTGTCCACGAACATGGAGTGGTGCCACTCGTGATATCGCGCTCATAGGAACTGCCCTCCTCGCCGGCGGGGAGCGGTGCGAAGGTACGTGCCTGCCAGCCGCACGAGCAGGCCCGCCTCGGCGGGGGACGCACCGGCGTAGTGGTGCCAGTCGTACGCATGCTGGATCAGCCGAAAGGCGATGCCGATGTGGATGCGGTCCGGATCCGGCAGTGCGCCGTAGCCTTCCTCGAACCCCTGCCGAAGGCGGACGATGCCCTCGCGGGCCGAGGGATAGAAGTGGAAGATCTCGGCGAGCTCGCCGAGCACCCACGCGGTGTCGTACGACGCATCGGCGACCCCGGCGTCTTCGCCGGTCAGCAACGCCGCCTGCGAGCCGTCTGGCGCGACGGTCCAGTGCGCCATTCCCGGGCTACCGTGCACGACGACCGGTTTGACAGGCCCCCGCACGTCGGCGATCCATCCGCGGAGCGCCGCGTGCCCGTCGTCGCCGATCACCTCGTGGACGCCCGGCCACTGGCCGGTTGCCCATACACACGCTCGAGTCAGCGTCCTCGGGGGGCGGGGATTCGCGGCCACCACCGCGTGGGTGTGCATTGCGCGCAGGGCGCTCCCCCAGAGCCGACCGACACGGGCGACCGCGTCGCCGCCGGCAGAGCGCAGAAGATCGGGCACTGTCGCGGTGGTCGACGTACGATACGTTCGCCGTGTGGCGTCTCCGGTGCCAACCACGATGAGCTCGGCGTGCTGGGACACACCCAGCGGGACCGGCGTGAAGCCACAGGGCGCGTGCGCGCCCAGGGCATGTGTCCAGACCGCGCCCTCGCCGTCGGCAATCACTGTTGTGCGGAGCAAGCCGGTAACACTCTCCCGCACGCGAGCCGGCGTGGTGGTGGTGACCACCATCACGCGCTCCGGGGGGCAGCACGCCGGGCGTCGCGGCTGCGGTGTGCTTCGAGCCTCCTCAAGACCTCCGGCATCGGGGGCGGGATCCACGCGGGTGCGGAGTCGCTCGATTCGCTCGGCCCCGGGGTCGGGTCGATCACGATGAAGTTCTCTGGCTGGCGCAGGAGGCGGAACGTCTCCATGACCACGGCGCGGCCCCATGTCCGCGGCGGCAACGCCGGAGCGATGCAGACCTGCGCGTCGGTGGAGAGTGCCGCGAGCAAAGAAGGGCTGTCGGTGATGCCGTGGGCGAGGCGTGAGACGTAGTCCAGCGTGGCCGGGTACACGAGGATGAGGTCTGCCCATTCGGCGAGCTCGACATGGCTCGCGATGATCTCGTCATCCCACCTGTCGTCTTGTACGTGCGACCGCAGCCGCGATTCGATGTTGTGGCGAGTGGTGAACGTGTAGGCACTTTCGCGCGCGATGACACGAAACTCGGTCTCGGGCGCGGAGACGCGGGCCCACTCGATCCAATACGGCATGACCTGCGTCACCGCCGAGCCGGTCAGGACCAGGACGACGCGGTTGTACCCGAACGCATCGAGTCTCAAGTCGGTGATCGCGGGATTTCTTGCTTTCGAATCCGAATCCATCGGGTGACCTTTCTCCTGGAGGGATGTCTGCGCGGCGGTGACCGAGATGGCGCTGCTCCCAGAACAGCGCCATCTCGGCTTCCGCGGGGTCAGCAGCCGACGGTCAACGTGGCACCGACGAGGACGCCGGCGCAGAAGGGGCTGGTCGCGGGCGCGTCGGTCGCGGCGTCACCGCCGATCTCATCGACGGTCGTGAACGCGGCGTGCCCCTCGGCGAGGTCAGCGAGATCGGCCTTGATGGTGGAATTCGACATGATATTCTTCTTTCGATCTGATGTGTGGTCCGCTGAGCGGAGCCGTGGTCATTGAGGGTTTCTACTGGCGTTGAAGTTCTTGTGCGGTGACGCTGCGATCAGCATCCGGCTCCGAGCGTGGCGCCCACGATGACCCCGACGCAGAAGGGGCTGGTTGCGGGCGCCTCGCTGGAGGCATCGGCGCCGATCTCGTCGGCCGTGGTGAACGTCTCGTGCCCCTCGGCGAGCTGAGCGAGGCTCTGCGCCTGGACGTCGGCGATGTCGATAGCGGTCATGGTGTTTTCCTTTCATTGGTGCCTCGGATGTCGAGGTCTTCTCGGTTTCCCCGGTGGTACCGGGAAATCTGTAAGGCTACCGAGCGAAGTTTCGCCCGGGTGCGTGCGGGTCGATCAACGCCGCGCGGGCGTCTTGTTCCCACGTAGAACTCATGCATTGGCGCTGAGTAGCGGATCGGATCAGTGCTTCCGCAAGCACTCGCGAACGGTGCTGTCCGAAGCTCAGCTGCCGATACGCGGGTCGGGGATCAACCGGCTCGCTCGCGGTGGCGATACCCGGAGCGAGCTCGTGGGTGAACACTGACGAGGGAACCGTCGCCGCAGGCGTGTCCCCCATCGCCCGGGTCGCCGCCTGATGGGCCGCGGCCACATCCTCCTCTGCCACATAGACCACGATCGCATCGGCTCGTGGATACTCGACGCTGCTCGACAAGGCCTTGGCCTGATGGGCGAGGTCTTCCTCGTGGAGCCGGCGCAAGAGCGGACCCCACAGCGCCAGTGCCTGCTCGGCGTCATCTCGTGCGAGGTAGAGCCGGGCGACACGCGCACCAGCGACGGAACGCTGGCCGAGCGCCAAAAGATAGCCGGGCGTCGTGCGCGTGCGCCAGCTGGGGAACCGTGCTCCGACGACCACTCCCCCGTCGTCTCGGACGAGTGCTTCGGTACCCACGATGACCTTCACCCCCTCCACGATGACCGTGCGACGGTGCTTCCCACGTCGCGTCGAGGGTTCGGTTCCGGTGATGGCCTGGACGATCTGCCGATGCGGGACGGCCGCGATCAAGTCTGTCGTGAGATCGTCCCGTGACCGAGTGTGGACCTGGCCCTGGATCTCCGGATGCCGGATGTGAAGATGAGCGTAGATCGCCGCGGCGAGATGCGAACGCAACTCCGCGGGACTGGCAGCTTCGAGGTGATCGCCGTCTACGGTGGCCGAGGTGCCCGAATCGTGGACCGAGACCGGCAGGTCGTCGAGAAAGTCGGTGAACGTTCTCGACGGTGCAGGGATCATGAGGTGAACTCCTCGAAGCCAAGCGCCGCCGCGTAGCGCCCCGGGGTGAGCAGGATCTTGCGGCCGACGCCCGCGGCCGCCCGCTCGATGCCGGGCAGCTTGGCGACGAGCGAGGCGCGAGCGATCGAACGGTCCACGAGGTGCCACCCGAGGTGGGCTGTGGCGCGTACGGCGAGCTCGTCGTCGGCGCGCGCGATCTGTGCCCGATAGGCCGTCCACATCTGCCGGATCTGCGGGGCCAGATGATGCATCCGCTCCGTGATGCGCTCTGTCGCGGCCACCGAGTCGAATTGCAGCGGCGGGGCAGGGGCCCCGGCGCGGCTGGTGACGACGTCGAGCACCGCACGGTAGATCCACTCACCGGCGAGGGTTCCGAGGTCACGAGCGGGGTCTCCGCGCCCGAATTCCTCCCAATCCAGCACGCGAAGCTCCGCATCGCGCAGGTGGAACTGATCGAGGCGGAGGTCGCCGTGGATCGGAGCAGTCTGGTGCTCACTCTCCCAATGACGCAGATCCGCGGCGGCCTGCACCAGCGTGCTGTCTTGTTGCAGTTCTGCCCAGAATCGGATCTCCGCGAGGGTGAATTCGACGTACCGCTCCTGTGGAATGCCCTCTTGGAGCGCGGGCACAGGCGGGCTCGGGTGGTAGGTCCGCGCCAGCGCCTCAACGGGTCCCGAGTGGAGCCGTCCGAGGAGCCGGCCGGTGCCGGCCGAGAAGTGGGCGGGGATCCGCTCGTCGACGAGGAGCTGCGCGAGACTGACGCCCGGGCAGTGCTCGAAGACCAGCAGGTCGCGTTCCCGACAACTCGAGATCAGCCGCGGTCCGGGCGGCGCGTGCAGCGGGTGCTTCAGCGCGAAGGATGCGAAGGCGATCGACCGGTCGAACGCCGCGGGCCCGGCTTTGTCCGGCGAGATCTGCTTCGCGAAGACTCGTTCTCCCGAATCGAGTGCCAGAACCCACGCTCCGTTGCGTCCGATGAAGCCGGGGGAGGTGACCTCGGTGACACGTACGCGCGGGCCGGCCGAGGCGAGCAGGTCCTCGGTCGCATCGACGACGCCACGAAGCACCGGGTCACTGTGCCAGGTGGGGCGGGTTGCCGTGAGCGTCATGATGGGCTCGATTCTCCAGATTGGTGAGCGCGGGATTCAGAAGAACAGCGTGATGGCGACGTAGGCCACGGCGATGCCGAGGGCGAGGTAGGCGACGTTCTTGAGGAGCTTCTTGAGGGTGTTGTTGCTCGTGTCCTGCGAGGGCTGGGAGTTGGTCATGGTGGTGTCCTTTCAGGAGGTGTTGATCGGCTATTCGGGGGAAGGCCGTTCGTCGCGCCGTCAGGCGTGATCGTCGGAGGTCATGGACTGCCGGAACGAGACGCGCGATCCGGTGCGGAGCGCATTGTTGCGATAGATCCGCGTCGTGAGGCGGAACAGCAACGGCACGGTGACGGCTGCGATGATCGCTGCGATCACCATCTCTAGCGTGCTGACGCCGCCGAGAGCGAAGCGCATGGGCATCATGTATGACGAGAACAACGGGAGGAAGGAGAGGACCTGTACCCAGGCGGCGTCGAGATGCATGGGCACCAGATAGAGAGCCACGATGAGCAGACCCATTTGAATGACCGACAACGGCGTTGAGGCCGTTCCGAGGTCCTCCTGGCGCGAGACCGTGGCGGCCAGCAGCGTGCTGAGGGTGGCGAAGATCATGAAACCCTGGAGGAACCAGATCAGGAACCACACCAGGCTCGGGCCGAGCTGCACATCGAGGATGGACCATCCCCCCACGACCGAGAAACCCGCGACGACGGCGCCTCCGATGGCCAGAAGCTGGGTCAGGGTGACCAGCCCGACCCCGATCATCTTCCCCGCCAGGAGCGGTGTGACGCCGATCTTGGTCAGGAGGATCTCGACGATTCGGGAGGATTTCTCTTCCACGACGCCAGAGGACAGACTCTGCGACGAATACACCAGAGCCGCCAGCAGAGCAGTGATCATGGCGGTCGCGAACAGGATCTGGGTGTCGAGGACGAGCACGCCGGTCTCACGATGGGCATCGACGAGGAACCAGCCGCCGATGCCGGCGCCGACGCCAGCGATGACCGCCAGCACCGCGGTCGCGCCGATGATGATGCGGTTGCTGAAGCGGGTCAGGAGCTCGCGCCGGATGATGGTGCTGACGGCACGAGCATCCGCAGAAGTCGCTGAGGCCGTTTCGGTGGCGCGGCGGGAAGCGGCACGCGGTGCGGTGAGAGTCATGGTTTTCCTCCGATGTGTGCGAGCTGACGTGTATCGCCGATGGCGTCCGGGGCGGTCGCGGAGAGGGCTCCGAGCCGCTCGGTGAGGATCTCCGCCAGCGATCGCTGTATCTGTTCGATGGAGCGCAGTCCGCCCCGTCTGAGCGCGGCGCCGAGCACCTGGTCGGGGATGTCGTCGCCATGGCCGTCGACGGTGATCATGATCGATCGGGGCTCGTCCGCCACGGGAGCGGGCACGACGCCGGGGATCAGCGAGAGCTCAGCGGCAAGGATCTCGTCGACATCCCGCGAGAAGGTCAGTCGCCACCGAGACACTGAGTCGTCCTGAAGATCGTCGACGCGGCCGGTGGCGACGACTTCGCCGTGGTCGAGCACACAGACGCGGTCGCAGATGCGCTCAACCAGTTCGAGCTGGTGTGAAGAGAACAAGACGCCGACGCCACGTCGGGCTTGTTCCCGGAGCAATCCGGCCATCGTCTCCACCGCCAGCGGGTCAAGCCCGGAGAACGGCTCATCGAGGACGAGGAGCGCAGGGTTGCCGACCAGCGCGACGCCAAGCTGCACTCGTTGCTGGTTCCCGAGCGAGAGGTCCTGCACCCGAGACCGCTCACGCCCGGCAAGCCCCAGAACTCCGATGAGCTCGCGGGCGACATCACGGGCCTCGGACAGGGAGGACCCCTCCAGCAGGGCGAAGTGAACGAGTTGGTCGTCGACGGTCATCTCCGGGTACAGTCCCCGTTCCTCCGGCATGTAGCCGATGGCACGCCGTGCCTCAACGGTGATCGGCTTCTCGTTCCAGGTGATCTGGCCGCCGGAAGCGGTGAGAAGTCCCAGGATTAGCCGCATCGTCGTCGTCTTGCCCGCGCCGTTCCCGCCGATGAATCCGACGATCTCGCCACGGGCGACGGTGAGATCCACACTGTGCAGAACCTCACGTCCGCCAAAGCTGCGGCTCACGCCGGTGAGCTCAAGACCGAGCATCTTCCCTCCTCAAGGTGGATCGTTTCCTGTTGACACCATCGACGCTACGGACCGGCCGGGAGCACACTGCTGTACTTCGGTACAGGTCTGCGTTGTCCTTACGTTCACACCGCCGTACCGGACCGCGGCAGGTGGGTCGGATGCCGCCTCAGTCGCTCGTGTGCGTGTGCATACGGGCGCCGGCTTCGTTGAAGATGCTGATCACCTGCGCGGGGCGGCCGCCGGCGGCGGACATCGCGTGCGGGATGCGGGTATCGAACTCGGCTGCTTCGCCGCGGCCGAGGGTGAGGTCCTGCTCCCCCAGTCGCAGACGGAGCTTCCCCGTGAGTACGTACAGCCACTCGTAGCCGTCGTGCACGCGCAGTTCTGGAAGTGTGCCGTGCGCCGGATAGGTGATCTTGTAGGTGCTGATCGGTGAGCTCTCCGGCGCGAGCGGGGCGATGATGAGTCCGTCGCGGCGGATGATCGGGCGGCGGACGCGGGGATCTGCCTGCTCGTGGGGCACGAGATCATCGAGCCGGATCCCGAGCCGCCGCGTCAGTGGCAGCAGCAGTTCCAAGCTCGCCTGGCGCTTTCCGGCCTCGAGACGCGACAGCGTGCTCGCCGACACGCCGGCGCTCGCGGCGAGCTGCTCCAACGTCAGCCCTCGATCCTGCCGTACGGCGCGGAGTTTCGCGCCGACCTGTCGCGTGTCATCGAGCATCCCGAGCCTCCTTGCGGAAACTGCACGTCTCCTTGCGTCTAGGTCATTGTGCCGCAGAGGATGGGCGCATGTCACGAGACCTGTGGGATGTCATCGTTGTCGGCGGCGGACCGGCGGGGCTTTCGGCCGCGCTGATGCTCGGGCGCGCACGCCGGCGTGTCCTCGTGATCGACGCGGGCAGCCCCCGCGGACGATTCTCTTCGCATATGCACGGCGTGCTCGGTCAAGAGGGCGTCACCCAGGATGAGTTTCGCGAGCGCGGGCGAGCCGAGGCCGCACACTACGGTGTGGAGTTCGCGGCGGGATCCGTGACACGGGTCGAGGATGCCGACGGTGGGCTGTACGTCCTCACGGCTGATGGCGAGTCGCGCCGCACGCGCGCGCTGATCGCCGCCAGCGGGCTGCGTGACGAACTCGCCGACGTGCCCGGGCTCGCCGAACGGTGGGGCGTCACGGTGCTGCACTGTCCCTATTGTCACGGTTGGGAGGTGCGCGATCGGCATCTGGGTGTGCTCACGACGTCGCCGCTGGGTCTGCACCAGGCCGAGCTCGTGCGTCAGTGGAGTGACCGAGTCACGGTATTCACCGCGGGGCTGGGCGCACTGTCCTCCGAGACCGAGCAGCGGCTGCGTTCCCGCGGCATCCACCTGGAACCCGCGCCGGTCGCCGAGATCCGCGGGGAGGGAACGGCGGTGGCCGCCGTGCGCCTCGTGGACGGACGCGACGTTGCGGTGGATGCCGTGTTCACCCTGGCTGCGCCGCACCCGCACGAGGAGTTTCTGGTGCCGCTGGGCCTTGCGCGCGACGAGGGTCCGTTCGGCTCGTTCCTAGCCGCGGACACGGTGGGCAGGACCAGCGACAAGCGCGTCTGGGCGGTGGGGAATGTCGTTCACCCTCCCGCGAACGTCGCCTTGTCGATCGGTGCGGGCTCCTCCGCCGGAGCCGACGTGAACGCCACCCTGGTCAGCTGGGATTTCGATGCGGCAGTGCAGAATCCGGCTGCGTGGCCGCAGGTGGCGCCGGGAGATTTCTGGGAGAAGAGGTATGCCGAGTCCGACCGGGTCTGGTCGGGCAGGGTCAACCGCGTGCTGGCCGACCTCGCTCCCACTCTGACGACCGGGCGCGCGCTCGACCTGGGTTGCGGAGAGGGCGCCGACGTCGTCTGGCTCGCACAGCAGGGCTGGAGCGCCACCGGCATCGATATCTCACCGACCGCGGTCGCCCGTGCGAGCGCCGCGGCCGAAGCGGCCGGCCTCGACGCCGGGCACGCGCGGTTCCTCGTCGATGACCTCACCGCTCTTCCCGACAAGAACTTCGACCTGGTCACCGCGAGCTTTCTGCACTCCCCGGTCGAGCTCGCGCGCGAGGACATTCTGCGGCGAGCGACGGCGGCCGTGGCACCGGGTGGCCACCTCTTGATCACCTCGCACGCAGACTTTCCCCCGTGGGCCGACGTGCCCGACGACCATCGACACCGCTTCCCCACCCCCGAGGAGCAAGTCGCTCAGCTCGCCCTCGATGAGGCGGGCTGGGAGATCATCCATGCCGAGTCGCGGCCACGGGAAACGACGGCCCCGGATGGCACGCCGGCCACCCTCGACGACGTCGTGGTGCTGGTGCGACGTCGCTGACGCCCGGGTCGGGCCGCCCGGGAGGTTGGCTCGCCCGAGACACATCGCCCTTCTGCCCGAAGTGGCAGGCGGGTGGCGGCCATTCGGCGTAGGCGTCGCACGTCCGATCGATGCGGCAAAGTCCGCGTGTGGCGCCGACTCCCTCCTACCGAAGGTCCGCGCGGCCTTGCGTAAACGAGTCGACGCGACCGTCTGACCCGTCCCGCACCGAACGCGGCGTGAGAACACTCCACTTCGCGCCCGTTCGGCTGCCGCCCTGCTCCTGGAGATACCGTGCTACGACTCCTAGGCCAGGCAACGTACCGCAGATTCTTCGTCGCCTTCACATCCGGGAACTTCGCGGAAGGCCTGACTGCCGTCGCGACTCCCGTTGTCACCCTGGCGATGACTGCGCAGGGGCACGGCGTGCGACACAGTTACCCGATCTACCGCTTCGGCGACGGCCACGACACATTGGATTGCCGAGGGCCCACCGATCGCGAGCGTCACCAGCGGGTCACCCAGGGTGGCGGCCGAGGGATGCCTCGGGATCGAGGCGTTCGTTGATCTTGGTGAGGATATCGGCCAGCGCGGTGAGCTCGCCGGGGTCGAGGGCACCGAGGACGGTGTCGCGGGCAAGCGCGATGTGGGGCGGGGTGGCCTTCAGCCAGGTCTTGCGTCCCTCACGGGTGAGGTGCACGTTGATCGCCCGGCGGTCCCCCGCGCACGCGATCCGTTCCACCAGACCCCGGGCTTCCAGACGAGAGACCCCCTTGGACACGCGCGGGTACGGGGCGGCCAGCGCCGAAACCAGCTCGCCGAGGCGCAGCGTCCGGTCGGTGGCGACGTTCAGCACGGCCAGGATGCCGTACTCGAAGTTGATGACGCCGGCATCCTCGGTGAGCTGTTGATCCAGCGTGGCGGGCAGCAGCTGCGCGATCGAGACAAGCGACATCCAGGCGCGCGCCTGCTCGGGGTTCATCCGTGGCACCGGCAGTGACATGCCTCCACCTTACGGCATTCATTTGCCTAGGGAAATAAATCTGCCATACTATTTGCTTAGGCAAATGAGAGCCTTGTGAACTGCTGAACGAAGGACACCTACCATGCTGATCGCCTACTGGATCGTCGCGGGCCTGCTCGCACTCGTCTTCCTCGCCGCTGGCTTCATGAAAATCGCCCGGTCCCGCACTCAGCTCGCCGCGTCGGGCATGGCGTGGGTCGACGACTTCTCGGACGGGCCCGTCAAGCTCATCGGCACCGCCGAAGTCATCGGCGCGATCGGCCTGATCCTGCCTGCGCTGCTGGGCATCGCCCCCATCTTCAGCCCGATCGCCGCGGCCGCGCTGGCCGTGCTGATGATCGGTGCCGTCGTCGTGCACATCCGCCGCAAGGAATCCTTCGCCCCGGCGCTCGTGCTCGCCGTACTCTCGGCCGCCGCCGCCGTGCTCGGCTTCCTCACCGTCGTCTGATGCCGGCCTGGTCGCCGCACACCCGCTCCGCGGCGCCCGCTCGATGCTCCACCGATCCCCGCGCAAGGAACCCGACATGAGTCCGTCCGAAACCCCCTGGGTCGCCGACCCGAAGCCCCGCGACATCGCCACCTTCGGCGCCGTCGAACTCGACGTAACCAGCCTGTCCCGCTCCGTCGCGTTCTGGACCGATGTCATCGGCCTCACGATCCGGGCCGAGACCGGCGACGGCGCCGAACTCGGCACCGCCGCCCAGACCCTCGTTATCCTCCACGAGGTCGCCCACGCCGGGTTCCAGCAGCGCCACTCCGGCCTCTATCACCTCGCCGTCCACGCCCCCACAGAGCCCGACTTCGCCCGCATCCTGCTGCGCCTGATCCGCGCGAACTGGCCCATCTCGCCCACCGACCACATCATGTCCAAGGCGATCTACCTCCTCGACCCCGACGGCATCACGGTCGAGATCACCCTCGAGACCCCCGAACGCTTCAGCCGGTTCGTGTTCGACGACACCATGCCCTACGCGCTCGACATCAACGGCAACCGCAGCTCCGGCCGCGACCGGCTCGACGTCCGCGCCGTGCTCGAAACCCTCACCGACGACGACACCACCCGCCCCGTCCCCGACGGCACCCGCATCGGCCACGTCCACCTCTACGTCGGAGACCTGCAAGCCGCCTTCGACTACTACAAACTCTTCGGCTTCAATGAAGCCACCTGGGCACCTCGCTTCCACATGGGCGACCTCGGCGGCGGCGGCGCGTTCAACCACCGCATCGCCGTGAACACCTGGCAAGGTATCGGCGCACCCCCATCCCCCGAAGGCACCGCCCGCATGCGCAACTTCACCATCCGCTTCGACACCCACGAACTCCTCGACCACGCCCTCGGCAACCTCGGCCCCCTCACCGAAACCCCCGACGGCTACCTCACCCGCGACCCTTCCGGCAACAGCATCCTGCTGCCCCACGTCTGAGTAACCGAGTCCAGCCACCGACAGCCGCACCCGCGCTGTCACTCTCCGCCCGGGTACAGTCCCCCCACCAGCCGTTTCGGGCCGGAGTCAGAATCTGGGGGTCAGAAGTCCCAGTTCTTGCCCGTTGCTCTACGATCCCCGGAATCATGCGGATACTGCCGCCTCTTCCCTCGCTCGTGCCACCTACGTGCCACTCACGATGAGCAACCCACCAATCAGCCGTAGCAGACCGTCAGTGCTCATATCCATCATAGCTTCGCCCCCTGGAATGCAGGTCTGCGTTCCAGGGGTTGAGCTTGCCGGGGCGATGAGGACGGGGCCTAAGCGCACATGGCGTAGGCCCCGTCCCGATCATGTTGGTGGGAGTTAGAGACTGCGCAGCTCTTCGGCGGTGACTGTGAGCTTGGTGCTGCCGATAGAGGTGTAGCTGTCTCCTTCGGGTGTGAAGTAGCCGGCGTCGCCTCCCAGGATCGAGGCGGCGGAGTCGGGGTAGGTCGCGAGGAAGAGGAGGACGGTGTCGCCCTTCTGGAGCGGCGTCGTACCGTCCACCGTGTATTCGGTTCCCTCGAGCATTCCACCGAGTTGCTTGATCTTGATCAGATCCCCGGTCTTCGCATCTCCGCTGTAGACCGTCTGCACGGTCGCATCAAAGACGGTGATCGGCACGGCCCCCTCGTTCGGATCAGGCGTCTCGTCCGTACCCGCGAGCGGGTTGGTGGCCGGGTCGTCGCCTTCGTAGGTGGGAGTCAGGACGTCGTCTGCGGAATCTCCGATGACGACTTCGACGATGAGGTCAGCTTCGGCGCTGAGTGCCTTGACGCTCTCGTATGCCGGGTAGTCCGGCTCAAGCGACACGTTGGGTGTGGAGCTGCTGCATCCGGCGAGGGCGAGAATCGCGCTGACAGCGATCACGATCCCGGTGAGGCTCTTCTTCATCTTGTTCACGTTCAGGACCTCCATGTCAGTAGAACGAGTTGACATCGTTGATGTCGTAGGTTTGCTGGCGCATAGCCTGAGTTGGTACGGCTAGTCCAGCGACCTGGTACTGGCGTTCCGTGGAGGTGGTACCGGCTCCGGGCTAGGGGGTCCTCGGGAGCCGGCACCGTTGGGTGTTACTCCC
>NZ_JBKEAY010000023.1:0-12771 GCF_047972865.1 Microbacterium sp. | reverse complement strand
CACCGACGGTGCGGCGCCGGTGAACCGGGCCGAGCGCCGCGCCGCCGACCGCAAGAAGAAGTAGGCCGCAGCGGTTTCTTCTTCGCTGTGACCGCAGAAGCAGGTCGCCATTTTGCGATTTACTCTGCACCCGGTGCGTGTGATGCTGGTGCCCACACACTCAGCGTGGAGAGGAACCGGACATGCCCCATCTCAGCCCACTGGAGGATTCGAGCATCGGCGACGAGGACATCCTCGCCTCGTTCGCGCACTACCGCGACACCCGGGGGTTCGTGCCCAACAGCATCCGCACGATGGCGCGCCGACCCGCGATCGTGCGCGCCTTCATGGCGCTCAATCAGGCGGTGCTGTACGAGGGCACCGTGCCCACCGAGACCAAGATGCTCGTGAGCCTGGCCTCGAGCATGGCGGCCGGATGCCGGTACTGCCAGTCGCACATGACGAACCTCTCGAGCATCTACGAGGCATCCGACGAGAAGATCGCGGCCCTGTGGGAGTTCGAGACCAGCGACCTGTTCTCGCCGGCCGAGCGGGCGGCGATCGCGATCGGAATCCGGGCGGGCACGGTGCCCAATGAGGCCAGCGCCGCGGACTTCGCCGAGCTCGCGCGCCACTTCGACGAGGGCCAGATCGTCGAGATCGTCGCCTCCGCCGCGCTGTTCGGCTACCTCAACCGCTGGAACGACACGATGGCGACCACCCTCGAGGAGTTCCCCGGCGGGGTCGCCGAGCGGGTGATCGGCCCGGCCGGCTGGACCGCCGGGAAGCACGCCTCATGAGCACCCGGCAGGTTACGGACGACGACTACACGACGGCCGTCGGCTCCGAGGCGACCTCGTTCCTGTACGTCTGGGCGCCCTGGTGCGGTCCGTGCCGGATGGTGACGCCGCACTTCCGGGCCGTCGCGAGCGCGCACGCGGACCGCGCCGCGTTCTTCGACGCCGATCTGGAGTCGTTCACCCGCACCGCCGAGGCGCTGAACGTGAAGGCCACGCCGACGATCGTCGCCCTTCGTGACGGACGGGAGGTGTCGCGCCGCACCGGGGCGATCATGCGTGACTCCCTGGCGACCTGGGTGGAGGACCTGCTGCCGGACCCCGGGTAGTCTGATCCGATGACCCGCCGCACTCTGGACCAGTCGTCGAAGCTCAAGGACGTCCTCTACGAGATTCGTGGCGCCGCCCTGGTTGAGGCCGACCGTCTGGAGGCCGAGGGGCACACCATCCTGAAGCTCAACACCGGCAACCCGGCGATCTTCGGGTTCGAGGCGCCGTTCCAGATCGTGCGTGACATGATCGACGCCGTGCCGCACGCCCACGGGTACAGCGACAGTCGCGGCATCATGTCGGCGCGTCGCGCGATCGTCTCCCGCTACGAGGAGGAGCCCGGGTTCCCGCCGTTCGACCCGGATGACGTGTATCTCGGCAACGGGGTCTCCGAACTGATCACCATGACGATGCAGGCGCTGCTCGACGCGGGGGACGAGGTGCTGATCCCGGCGCCCGACTATCCGTTGTGGACGGCGATGACGAGCCTCGCGGGCGGGACGCCGGTGCACTACCGCTGCGACAACGAGAACGGCTGGCAGCCCGACCTGGACGACATTCGCGCCAAGGTCACCCCCGACACCAAGGCGATCGTCGTCATCAACCCGAACAACCCCACCGGCGCGGTGTACTCGCGCGAGGTGCTGCAGGGAATCGTCGACATCGCGCGGGAGAACAGCCTGCTCCTGCTCGCCGACGAGATCTACGACCGCATCCTGTTCGACGACGCGGTCCACATCCCGCTCGCGACCCTCGCCCCCGACCTGCTCTGCCTCACGTTCAACGGCCTGTCCAAGACGTACCGGGTCGCCGGCTACCGCTCTGGATGGATGGTGATCACCGGCCCCAAGGGGCACGCGGCGGGGTTCCTGGAGGGCATCCAGTTGCTCGCCTCGACCCGGCTGTGCCCCAACGTGCCGGCGCAGTTCGCCGTGCAGGCGGCGCTGTCCGGTGTGCAGTCGATCGACGCGCTCATCCTGCCGTCCGGCCGGCTGCACGAGCAGCGCGATGCGGCGTGGGAGGGGCTGGAGCGCATCCCCGGGGTGACGTGCCTCAAACCGCACGGGGCTCTGTACGCGTTCCCGCGGCTGGATCCCGAGGTGTACGAGATCCATGACGACGCCAAGCTCGTGTACGACTTCCTCGTCGCCGAGCACGTCCTGCTGGTGCAGGGCACCGGGTTCAACTGGCCCGCGCCGGACCACCTGCGCATCGTCACGCTCCCTGAAGCGCGGGTGCTCTCCGAAGCGGTCGAGCGGCTCGGGAACTTCCTCTCGTCGTACCGTCAGTAGCGGGTCACAGCAGAGCGAGCGAGGTGGCCCGCCAGCGGCCGTCCCATCCTTCCAGCCGGATTGCGACCGCGCGGGTGCGCACCGGACCGGCGACGATCACGACGCCTTCGACGACGCTGTCCGCGGGGTTCGTGAACCGTACGCTGAGAATGCGGTGGACCGGCCGGCTCGCGGTGACGTTGCGGGCGCTGCGTGCCCGCGCCGACAGGTTCGCCCGCGTGAGCAGGCGTGCGAAGGCGTCTTCGGTGAGCCATCGCGCGAGCTGTTCGGCCTCACGGACGCCCGCCAGGACCTCGAGGACACCGATCGTCAGGTTGTGCAGGAGGGGTTCGGGCTCGGGCAACGACGCGGTGGCGGTGCGCTGCCGGGCGAAGTACTCGCTGAGTGTCAACTGATCGTTGACGCGGTGCGCGGCGCGAAGGGAAGACGGAGCCATGAGGGCCTCTCTGGAGCATGGACGTGGAGCGAAGACGTCGTGGTTTCAGTCGAACACAGTGCGCTCGGCGCGCGAGTGAGAATGCTCCAACTTGCGGGCCGATTCGGCCCGGAGGCGGTGAGAATGCTCCAATGTGTGGATAGATCTTCCGCACCGTGCACCATCTCGCATAACCTGCTCGCCGTGCGATGGGACCGATTCTTCGAAGACCTCGAGGACCAGCTGGACTCGGAGTGGGAGGCTGAACGCGCCGCCTTGGACACGGAGGCGGAGCGGCTGCGCCTTTCGCGCCTGACGTTGCGAGAGCGCCTCGCCTCGATCGGACCGGCCCGTCCGGTCTTGGACCTGACCGACGGGACGGCGGTCAGTGGCGAGGTCACCGGCGTCGGTGCCGACTGGGCGGCGCTGTCCCACGCGGACGGCGCCGTGCTCGTGCCGTTCTGGGCGATCGCCGGAGTCGGGCTCGCACACGCGGATCTGCTGCGCACCGCCCGCCCGGTGGCGCTCGGGCGGCTGTCGGAGCGAATGACCTTCGGCTACGCCCTCCGCGACCTGGCCCGGCGGCGCGTCACGGTGCGCCTGCGGGTCGCCGGACGGGAGTACGCCGGCACCCTGGACCGCGCGGCGGCCGACCACGTGGATCTCGCCGTGCACGACGTCTCGGAGCCGCGACGGGCCCGGGCCATCACCGGCTACCGGATGCTGGCGATGCCGGCCATCACGAGCGTGAGTGCGCTCGGATCGGCCACTGCCACCTGACCGAGGACGTCACGCCCCGGGTCCGCGTCAGTCGCCGCGGCGGATCGCGCCGCGACCCCACAGCTCGGGAAAGCTCGCGGCGTTCGACTCGCGCCACAGTGCGGCCCGGCGCGCCTCCTCCGTCTGATCGTCCAGATACTCCTCGACGCTGGGTGCTTCGATGCGCCACCGCGGCGGTGTGCCGACCTTGGCGCCGCGCAGACGGAGGTCGAGGACGAGCCCGATCACCTCATCGACTTCGACCTGCAACATCTCCGCCACCTGCGCGGGCGCGAGCATGCGCACCTCGGGAGACGGATGATCGAGCATGGAGACATTATCCGCCCCTCCGACCGTGCCGGGAAGAGGACGCGGCGGTTGTGGATAACCCGGGCGCACTTTCCCTCGGCTGGGACACGATGGGCGTATGAGTTCCTCGACGCCTTCTCGACCCCGCCCGCGTGCGTTCTGGGCGGATGCCCGATTCCTCCTCGGAGTCGTTCTGGTCGCGGTGAGCATCGTGGGGGTGTGGCTCGTGGTGTCGGGTTCGCGGCACACCGTGCCGGTGTTCGCCGCGGGCGCGACGATCGTCGCAGGTGAGGAGATCTCGCCGGATGACCTCGACGTCGTCGATGTCGCGCTCGGCGACAGAGTGGACGCGTACGCGGTCCCGGGCGCCGTCGACCCGGGAGTCGTCGCGACGCGCACGATCGAGGTGGGTGAGCTGGTGCCGCGCAGCGCGCTCGGGGACGCGGCCGATGTGCGCACCACGACCGTCGTGCTGGCGAGCCGGAGCGAGGTGCCGGCGACCGTCGTCAAGGGGACGGTGGTGGAGGTGTGGGCCGCCGCCCGGCTGGACACGTCGACGTACGACGTCCCGCGCGTGCTGGTCCCGAGAGCGAGCGTCGTGTCGGTCACGCGCGACAACGCCGTCGTGGGGTCGGCCGAGGTCGCCCTCGAACTCGTCGTGGCGCGCGACGAGGTGCCCGACGTGCTGGCGGCCGTGGCCGCGGGCGACAGTCTGTCGATGGTGCCCGCGACGGGAGCGGCACCGTGAAAGCGGTCGTCGCCGTCGACGGCCGCCGGGGCCGTGACCTCGCCGAGCACCTGGCCGCGGAGGACGTCGACGTGCAGACCGTCGTCGACGCGGTGACGCCGGCCGCCGCGGCGACCAACGCGATGGCCGCCCCCGCCGAAGCAGAGTTGCTGGGTCACCTCGCCCGCAGCGACCTGCTGATCGTCACCTGCACCCGCGACACCGTGACGGCGGAGCTGGTGGGGGTGTGCGACCGCTTCGGCGTGCGGCTGGTCGCGCTGTGCGCGCAGGACGCGGATCGGCGCGTCGCCTCGATCTTCGGGGTCGACATCCGCGACCGCGACGCGGACGCCGCCGACATCCTCGCCTCCTCGGCGCCGCCCGCCGACGAGGAGCCGGTGGCACAGGGCCGAATCATCGTGGTGTGGGGAGCGGCGGGAGCGCCGGGCCGTTCCACGGTCGCCGTCGAGACCGCGTGCGAGCTGGCCCGCCAAGGCCGCCACACCGCGCTGGTCGACGCCGACTCTTCCGCCCCGTCGATCGCCTTGGCCACGGGACTGGCCGACGAGGGACCCGGGTTCGCCGCGGCGTGCCGGCAGGCGGGCCGCGGCGCGCTGACGCCCGCCGAACTCACCCGGATCTGCGAGCCGCTGGGCGATGTCGACGTTCTCACCGGGATCAATCGCGTCGGTCGCTGGCCGGAACTGGACCGTCATCGCGTCCGTGCGGCGCTGGAGGCGTGTCGGGCCTGGGCGGACGACACGGTCGTGGATGTCGCGGCAACTCTGGAACAGGACGAGGAGATCGTGAGCGACCTGGACGGGCCGCGTCGCAACGCCGCCACGCTGGCGGCGCTCGGGTGCGCGGATCTCGTCGTCGCGGTGGTGGCCGCCGACCCGGTGTCGGTGGCGCGGTTCGTCCGTGCCTACCCCGACCTGCGCGCGAGCGCCCCCGGTACCCGCGTGCGAGTGGTGGTGAACAAGACGCGCGGCGGTGCGCTCGGCATCGACGCGCGCGGGCAGGTGCGGCGCACCCTCGAGCGGTTCGCGGGGATCGATGAGGCGTGGTTCCTACCGTGGGACGTCAAGAGCACCGACGGCGCGCTGTTGGCGAGCCGCCCGATCGCCCATTCGGCGCCGCGCTCGCCGTTCTCGGCGGCGGTTCGCCGGTTCGTCACCGAGACGGTCATGCCCGCGGCGCCGGCGACACCGGCGACGCGGCGCGGGCTCCGGCGGCAGGGCGTTCGGACGGCGTGATCGCCGCCACTATTCTGAGACGGTGACGACGCTCAGCGATATCGTGTATGCCCAGGGGCGCGCAGACGAGGCCGACGTCGAGTGGCTGCACCGGCTCGCCGGCGACGGTCAGCTCCTCGCCGACCTCGCGTTCGCCGACATCGTGATCTGGGTCCCGACGGCGGACGCCTCGTTCATCGCCGTCGCGCACACCCGTCCGAGCGGGTCGGCGACATTGTTCGACCGCGACATCGTCGGTGAGCTGGTGCGGCCGCAGTGGCGCACGCAGGTCATCCAGTCCTTCACGGAGGGCACGATCGTCGACTCCGCGTCGCCGGACTGGTTCGAGGAGATGCCGACGCGGGTGCGCGCGGTGCCGATCGTGCGCCAGCGCGGATCGGCGGATGCGGCGCCCCGCGTGGTCGGAGTGCTGACCCGGCACACCAATCTCGGTGAGGTGCGGGCCCCCTCGCGACAGCAGATCACCTTCAACGAGTGCGCCGACGACCTGTTCGGGATGGTGGCCAACGCCGACTTCCCCGATATGGATGCCCCGGCATCCCCGCGCCGCGGCGCACCGCGCGCCTGGGACGGGTTGATCCGCCTCGACGTCGACGGCATGGCCACCTTCGCCAGCCCCAACGCGCTCTCCGCGTTCAACCGGCTCGGGTTCGGGGACGAGCTGGAGGGCGAAGCGTTGCTGGAGGTGGCGACCAAGATCCTCCCCGCCAGTGGCCAGTTCGACGAGTCGTTGCCGATCGTGATGGCCGGGCGCGCCCCGTGGCGGGCCGACCTGGAGGCACGTGGGGTCACGGTGTCGCTGCGGACGATCCCGCTGCGGGAGCATGGTCAGCGCATCGGTGCCATCGTGCTGTGCCGTGATGTGACGGAGATCCGTCATCAGGAGCAGGAGCTGATCACCAAGGATGCGACGATCCGCGAGATCCATCACCGGGTGAAGAACAACCTGCAGACGGTGGCGTCCCTGCTGCGCATCCAAGCGCGCCGGACCCACTCCGACGAGGCCCGCGAAGCGCTCACGCAGGCGATGCGGCGCGTCTCCGCGATCGCGGTCGTCCACGACACGCTCTCGGAAGGGCTGGCGCAGAACGTCGACTTCGACGATGTGTTCGACCGGGTGCTCAAACTCGTTGCGGAGGTCGCTGCGGCGCCGAACACCCGCGCGCGCACCCACAAGACCGGCCGCTTCGGTACCCTCCCCAGCGAGTACGCGACGCCGCTCGCGCTCGCGTTGACCGAACTGGTCACAAACGCGGTCGAACACGGGCTGGCCGGCAAGGAGGGTGACGTCGAGATCGTCGCCGACCGGTCGCCGACGCGCCTGCAGGTTCAGGTGCGCGACACGGGCGTCGGACTGCCGGAAGGTCAGGTCGGCCGCGGTCTCGGAACGCAGATCGTGCGGACCCTCATCCAGGGGGAGTTGTCGGGGACCATCGACTGGCACGCCGTGATCGGTACCGGGACCGAGGTGACCATCGACATCCCGCTGCGATACATCACGCCGACCGGCTGAGAGATCACGCCGTGCGGGCGGGCGCGCTCACCCGGCGCGGCGGGCGCGGGCGGCGCGGCGCTTGAGCGCGCGACGCTCGTCTTCGGACAGTCCGCCCCACACGCCCGAGTCCTGTCCGGTCTCGAGCGCGTACTGCAGGCAGACCTCGGTGACGGTGCACCGGGCGCAGACGGCCTTCGCCTTGTCGATCTGGTCGACCGCGGGGCCGGTGTTGCCGACCGGGAAGAACAGTTCGGGGTCGACAGTGAGGCAGGCGGCTTTGTCGCGCCAGTCCATGGTGGTGCTCCTTGGTGCGAGATACAACGATCGGGTGATGAGGAGGCGACGCGGATGCGTCGTCTACCCTGGGTGGGGTGTGCGAGCGAGTGCTCGCCCCACTTCGCTGTGGGAGCGCATGGCTCGGACTATCGTCCCATGCATGCGGATGTGAATCAAGGGTGAAAAGTGCGGTTCGATCAGTCGGCATCAGCGGTCAGGAGCATTCGGTGAATCTGAGCAGGAGCGAGGTCTGGGCTGCACTGCTGGTCGGCGCCGAGGGGATCGGGGTGCTGGCGCTGGCCGCGTGGCAGCTGGTCGCGCTGGTCTCAGGCGACGTGGAGTCGATTTCCAGCGCGATCGCGCTGGAAGTGCTGACGCTGGTCGGCGGCATCGCGGTGATCGCGTTCGGGGTCGGCATCGGGCGGGGTGTCTCGTGGGCGCGCTCGGGAGGGATCGTGACGCAGCTGCTCATCCTTGCGGTCGCGCTGGGCGCGCTGACCGGCTCCTACGCGCACCCGGCGGTGGCCGCCGGGCTCGCCGCGCCCGCGGTGCTCGTGCTGGGGCTGCTGGTGGCCGGTTCCCGCGCGGCGGCCCGGCGCCGCGACGAAACGCACTGACGGCGCGCTGTCAGTCGATGCCGAGCAGGCTGCGCACGCGCGCGACGTGCCCGGTGGCGCGCACATTGTAGAGCGCCTCTGAGATCGTGCCGGACTCGTCGATGACGAACGTGGAGCGGATCACTCCTTGGACCACCTTGCCGTAGTTCATCTTCTCGCCCCACGCGTCGTAGGCCTCGTGGACGGCGTGGTCGGGGTCGCTCAGGAGCGGATAGGTCAGCGCGTCGCGTTCCCGGAAGCGGCGGAGCTTCGCGGGGGCATCGCGCGAGATCCCGAACACCGCAAAGCCCGCCTCCTGCAGCGGGGCCAGGCTGTCACGGAAGTCGCACGCCTCTTTCGTGCAGCCGGGTGTCATCGCGGCCGGGTAGAAGAACAGGATCACCTTGCCGCCGCGCTGGTCGGCGAGGCGTACCGGGGTCTCGTCCTGGTCGGGGAGGGTGAAGTCGGGAGCGGGGGTGCCGGGTTCGAGGCGTGCCATGACTCCAGCGTAGGGGGCGTTGCTCAGGAGAACGTCGCCAGCAGTCGCTGCAGCGAGTCCAGGCGTGCTGCGCCGCGTTCGCCCAGGCGACCCTCCGCCACGGCCTCCACGAGCGGGCAGTCGGGCGCGTCGGCGAGGTGCGTGCACCCGCGTGGACACTGTTCGGCGACGGCGGCGAGGTCGGTGTAGGCGCGCAGGATGTTGTCCGGGTCGACGTGGCCGAGACCGAACGACCGGACGCCGGGGGTGTCGATCACCCACCCGGTGCCGGTGGGGTTGCGGTAGCGCAGCGAGACGGTGGAGCTCGAGGTGTGCCGCCCGCGTCCGGTGACCTCGTTGACGTGCCCGGTCGCCCGATCGGCGCCCGGGACCAGTGCGTTCACGAGCGTGGACTTGCCGACGCCGGAGTGCCCGACGAAGACGGTGGTGTGCCCGACCAGCCGTTCCCCGATCCGATCGATGGGCATGTCGCCACGGCCGCTCGTGAACACCTCGAGGTCGTCGAGACCTTCGAAGTGCGCGAGGAAGTCGGCGGGATCGGCCAGGTCGGTCTTCGTGATCACCAGCAGGGGCCGGATGGCGGCATCCAGCGCCGCGATCAGATAGCGGTCGACGAGGCGAGGGCGCGGCTCCGGGTCGGCGGCGGCCACCACCAGGAGCATCTGGTCGGCGTTGGCGACGATGACCCGTTCGACCTGATCGGTGTCGTCGGCGCTGCGCCGCAGCAGAGAGGTGCGTTCTTCGATGCCGACGATGCGCGCGAGGGTGCCGTCGTCGCCGCTGGTGTCGCCGACGACGCGGACGCGGTCGCCGGTCACGATCGGCTGGGCGCGCAACTCCCGGGCGCGCGTGCACAGCACGGGGCGCTCGTGGTCGGTGTCCTCGCCCACCAGGACGGTGTAACGGCCGCGGTCGACCCCCAGCACGCGGCCGTGCTCGGCGTCGCGGTGCGCCGGCCGACGCTTCGTGCGTGGACGGTTGGCCTTCGGGTTCGGGCGGACTCGAACGTCGGACTCGTCGTAGTCCGGTTCGTCGTCGTCGACCTCGTCCAGCCAGCTCACTCGATGGCGTCCCCGGCGAGCATCCGTTGCCACAGCACCGGGAACTCCGGCATCGTCTTGGCGGTCGTCGTGATGTCGTCGACTTCGATTCCCGGTACCCGCAGCCCGATGATGGCGCCGGCGGTCGCGATCCGGTGGTCGTGGTGCGCGCGCCAGAGCCCGCCGTGGAGCGGGGCCGGGGTCACCCGAAGCCCGTCGGGCAGCTCCTGCGCGTCGCCACCGATCGCCCGCAGGTTGGACACGAGAGCGGCGATGCGGTCGGTTTCGTGCCCGCGGATGTGACCGACTCCGTGGAGCGTGGTCGGGGAATCGGCGAGGGCGGCGAGGGCGAACAGCGTCGGGGTGAGCTCGCTCGCCGCGGACAGATCGAGGTCGACCCCGACGATCCGGTCGCCGCCGGTCACGGTGAGCACGCCGCCGCGCCGGCTGGCGCGAGCGCCCAGTACCGGGAGGATCTCGGTCAGCAGCGCCCCCGGTTGGGTGGAACTGGCCGGCCAGCCCGGCACCGAGACGGCGCCTCCCGTGGCCAGGGCTGCCGCCAGGAACGGGGCGGCGTTGGACAGGTCGGGTTCGATGTGGGTGTCGCGTCCGCGCAGCGTGCTGGCCGGGACGAGCCACTCGTTGGGCTGCGGATGCTCGACGTGCACGCCGTGGCGTGACAGCGCCTCCACCGTCATCTCGATGTGGGGCAGGCTCGGGAGGCGCTCGCCGGTGTGGACCAGGTGGAGACCGACGTCGAAGTGCGGCGCGGCCAGCAGCAGGCCGGACACGAACTGGCTCGACGCGCTGGCGTCGATCTCGATCTCGCCGCCGCGGATGTGGCCGTGGCCGTGCACGATGAACGGGAGCGACCAGGTGCCACCGTCGTCGATGTCGACGCCGACCGCACGCAAGGCCTTGATCATCTCGCCCATGGGGCGGTGCAGGGCGCTCTCGTGGGCGGTGAGGGTGACTTCGCCCTCGGCCAGTCCGGCCACCGGCGCGATGAAGCGCATGACGGTTCCGGCCTGACCGCAGTCGATGACCGACTCGCCGCGCAGGCGCGCCGGCGGGGTGACCTCCAGATCGGGGCCGAACCGGCCCGATCCTTCGACCTCGGTGATCTCGACGCCGAAGGCTCTCAGGGCTGCGACCATGCGGGCCGAATCGTCGGAGTGCAACGGGGATTGCAGTCTGCTGGGGCCGTCGGACAATGCCGCGAGGATGAGTTTGCGGTTCGTGAGCGACTTCGATCCGGGGACGGACACGGCGGCCATCACCGGCCCCGGTGCGAGGGGCGCAAGCCATGATGCACCGGTGGAGGCTGACGGGGGGGAATACGAAGCAGCGGTCATCACGTTCTAGCCTACGACGCTACCGCCCGCGGACCGAAGGAACTTCATGATCGCGACCGCCGCCGACGTAGACTGGCGCGTGATGGACGAGCAGCTGACGAGCGACCCTCGCGCCGAGTTCGAGGCGCAGGCGCTTCCCTTCATGGACCAGTTGTACGCCGCCGCGATGCGCATGACGCGCAACCCTGCCGATGCCGCCGACCTCGTCCAGGAGACGTTCGTGAAGGCGTTCGCCTCGTGGGCGTCGTTCACGCAGGGCACCAACTTGAAGGCGTGGTTATACCGCATCCTGACCAACACGTACATCAACACGTACCGCAAGAAGCAGCGTGAGCCTTACCAGGGCACGATCGACGAGCTGGAGGACTGGCAGCTCGGCGGGGCCGAGTCCACGACGGCCAGCAGCGCGCGCTCGGCGGAGGCCGAGGCCATCGATCACATGCCGGCTTCGGTCGTGAAGGATGCGCTCCAGTCGATCCCCGAGGACTTCCGGTTGGCGGTCTACCTGGCCGACGTGGAGGGGTTCGCGTATCAGGAGATCGCGGACATCATGAAGACACCGATCGGCACGGTCATGAGCCGCTTGCACCGCGGCAGACGGCTGCTGCGTGACCTGTTGGCCGATTACGCGCATGAGCGCGGCATCGCGGTGCCCGCAACGAGGAGTGGCAAATGAGCGACTGCGGCTGCGACAAGGCCCGCAAGGACCTCGAAGAGTACCTGCGCAACGAGGTGTGCAAGACCGAGCACGCCGACATCCGTGAGCACCTGGCCACGTGCGCGGCCTGCCAGGAGGAGGCGCTGGTGGCGCGCACCCTCACCGAGGTGGTGGCCCGAGCGTGCCGAGAGACGGCGCCGGAGACGTTGCGGACGCAGGTGCTGGCGCGCCTGCGGGCCGAGCAGGCCGCACACCACTGACCCCCGCCGCGGAGGGCGCCGCGAGGGGTCCAGTGACGCGATAGCGCCGCGTTACAGAGTGAGGGCCTTCTCCATCAGCGCCGCCTGTTCGATCGCGTGGACCTTCGGCGACCCGGTCGCGGTGGAGGCCGCCGAGGCGCGGGAGACGCGACGGATGGTCCGGCCGTGGAGGTGCTTGACGACCTCGAGTGCGATGAACGGCCATGCGCCCTGATTCTCGGGCTCGTCCTGGACCCACACGAGCTGCGCGTTCGGGTAGCTGTCGATGACAGCGTTGAGTTGCTCGATCGGGGCCGGGTAGAGCTGCTCCACCCGGACCAGCGCGATCTCCGGGTTCGGGTTCTTCTCCAGTTCGGCGCGCAGATCCCAGTGGATCTTGCCCGAGTGCAGCAGCACGCGCTTGACGGCGGACGCATCGATCCCGCGGTCGTCGTCGATCACCGGCTCGAACTGGCCGCTCGTGAACTTCTCGACGGGGCTGGTCGCTCCCCGCAGCCGCAGCATCGCCTTCGGCGTGAACACGACGAGGGGGCGACGGGGGCGCGCGTACGCGTGCCGGCGCAGCAGGTGGAAGTAGGATGCCGGGGTCGAGGGGCGCGCGACGGTCATGTTGTCCTGCGCGCACAACTGCAGGTACCGCTCGATGCGCGCGGACGAGTGGTCCGGCCCCTGACCCTCGTAGCCGTGGGGGAGGAGGAGCACCACGGCGGACTGCTGGGCCCACTTCTGTTCGGCCGAGGAGATGAACTCGTCGAGCACCGACTGTGCGCCGTTGGCGAAGTCGCCGA
>NZ_JBKEAY010000125.1:0-6764 GCF_047972865.1 Microbacterium sp. | reverse complement strand
GAGGACAGGAACTCCGACAGCGTCGCGGCCGTGGCCCCGCCCGCGGGGTGGCGGAACGTCCCCGAGATCGGGTTCATCGTCACCACGCCGTCGGCGGCGCTCACGTGCGCCTCCGGGCTCGCCCCGACCACGACCTGCCCCTCGGCGACGATCAGGAAGGTCCAGTAGGCCCCGCGCTCGTGTTCGAGCAGCGCCCGGAACCAGGTGAGCCCGGCGGTGACCGAGTCGGCGTCGACGGCCGCGGTGAAGTCGCGGCGGATGACGAAGTTCGCGCCCTCGCCGCGCCCGATCTCGTCGGCGATGACGCGACGCACGATGTCGGCGTAGTCGGCGTCGGTGATGTCGAAGCCGGCGTCCTTCAGGCCGATGGGCGCCGTGGGCAGCTCCGCCATCGCCGTGGCGAGCGGCACTGACCCGTGCTCGTCCACCACCAGGCACCGCAGCGGGGTCCGGTCGTCACGGCAGCGGAAGCCCCGCTCCACGATCTGACGGAACGGCACCAGGGCGAGGACCTCGCGCGGCGTGCCCTCCCCGCCGGTCAGCGGGATGTCGGCGAGCGCGGGCACGTCCACGATGTCGCCGGTGAGCACCTCGACGGTGGCGCCGTCGCGGGCGAGGAGAGCGAACGGCCGCCCCGCGTCGGCGAGGGCAGCGAGGTCGGCAAGGGGCGTCGAACCGGTCATCGAAGTGCTTTCGTCATGGCGGACCGCACGGCGACAGTCCGTCCCTGGGCGGACTGTGTCAGGTCGTACGCGAACACACCGCCTCAGGCGGTGGGCCACCACATGGTGTTCGCGGACATGTCGCCGAAACTACCACAGCCACCGCCGAGGTCCGATGGAACCGGCGGCAGGCCCGGCGTCGTAGGCTGGATGCGTGCCAGCCGTCAATCTCGGGATGCCCAAGGTCCCCGAAACGCTCTCCCCCCGCCGCAAGAGCCGTCAGATCGCGGTCGGGCGTGTCCTGGTCGGCGGGAACGCGCCGGTGACGGTGCAGTCGATGACGACGACACCGACCCACAACATCAACGCGACGTTGCAGCAGATCGCCGAGTTGACGGCATCCGGGTGCGAGATCGTGCGCGTCGCGGTGCCGCGGCCGGAGGATGCCGACGTGCTGCACGTCATCGCGAACAAGAGCCAGATCCCGGTGATCGCCGACATCCACTTCCAGCCGAAGTACATCTACCAGGCCATCGATGCCGGGTGCGGTGCGGTGCGGGTCAACCCGGGCAACATCCGTGAGTTCGACGGCAACGTCGGCGCGATCGCGAAGGCCGCGAAGGATGCCGGCGTGTCGCTGCGCATCGGTGTCAACGCAGGCTCCCTCGACAAGCGACTGCTTCAGAAGTACGGCAAGGCGACACCCGAGGCGCTCGTGGAGAGCGCGGTGTGGGAGGCGTCGCTGTTCGAGGAGCACGACTTCCACGACTTCAAGATCTCCGTCAAGCACAACGACCCGATCATCATGGTCAAGGCGTACCGCATGCTCGCCGAACGCGGAGACTGGCCGCTGCACCTGGGTGTCACCGAGGCCGGGCCCGCGTTCCAGGGGACGATCAAGAGCGCCACGGCATTCGGCATTCTGCTGGCGGAGGGGATCGGTGACACGATCCGGGTCTCGCTGTCGGCGCCGCCGGCCGAAGAGGTCAAGGTCGGGCACCAGATCCTGCAGTCGCTGAACCTGCGCGAGCGGACGCTGGAGATCGTCTCGTGCCCGTCCTGCGGGCGCGCCCAGGTCGACGTCTACACCCTCGCCGACAGCGTCACCGAGGGACTCAAAGACCTGACGGTGCCGCTGCGGGTGGCCGTCATGGGCTGCGTCGTGAACGGCCCCGGCGAGGCGCGCGAGGCCGACCTCGGGGTGGCCAGCGGCAACGGCAAGGGCCAGATCTTCGTCAAGGGCGAGGTCATCAAGACCGTTCCCGAGGCCGAGATCGTGGCCACGCTGATCGACGAGGCCAACCGGATCGCCGCCGAGATGGGTCCCGACGCGGCACCCGGCACCGCGCAGGTCGTCACCGCCTGACGCGACGGCTCACTCCCAGAGAGAGTGGTACGCGTTGATAGCGGGCTGGCCGCCGAGGTGCGCGTAGAGGACGGTGGAGTCCTTGCCGATGTCACCCGAGCGCACCAGGTCGATCAGGCCCGCGAGCGATTTGCCCTCGTACACGGGGTCGGTGATCATCGCTTCCAGCTGAGCGCCGAGCGCCATCGCCGCCATGGTGGATTCGACGGGGATGCCGTAGAGGTCACCGGCCCAGCCTTCCAGCACCTGGATCTCGTCGTCGCGCAGGTCGCGGCCGACCTCGATCAGCTCGGCGGTGTTGCGAGCGATGCGGGCGACCTGTTCGCGTGTCTTCGCGAGCGTCGCCGACGCGTCGATGCCGAGCACGCGCCGCCTCACCCCGGTGAGCTCCTCCAGGGCGGCGAACCCGGCGATCATGCCGGCGTGGGTGGAACCGGTGACGGTGCACACCACGATCGTGTCGAAGAAGACGCCGAGTTGCTTCTCCTGTTCGGCCAGCTCGAACGCCCATTTCGCGAAGCCGAGGCCGCCCAGTCGGTGCTCGCTCGCGCCGGCGGGGATCGGGTAGGGCGTGCCGCCGGCATCCTCCACCTCGTGCAGCGCCTGACGCCACGAGTCGCGGATGCCGATGTCGAAGCCGGCGTCGTCGAGGCGGGAGTCGGCGCCCATCATGCGCGACAGCAGAATGTTCCCGACCTTGTCGTTGGTCGGGTCGTCCCACGGCACCCACTTCTCTTGCACGAGGCGCGCTTTCAGCCCGAGGTGCGCGGCGACGGCAGCGACCTGCCGGGTGTGGTTGGACTGGTAGCCGCCGATCGAGACGAGCGTGTCGGCGCCGCTGGCGAGGACGTCGGGAACGATGTACTCGAGTTTTCGCACTTTGTTGCCGCCGAAGGCGAGTCCGCTGTTGACGTCCTCGCGCTTGGCCCACACCTGCGCGCCGCCGAGGTGCTGCGTGAGGCGGGGGAGCTGCTGGAGGGGGCTGGGGCCGAAGGTGAGCGGGTGGCGCGGGAAGTCCTGCAGTGTCATGTGGATCGTCTTTCGTCGATGGTGGGGCCGGTGCAGGTGAGGCTGTGCCACGTTCGTTCCGCCAGGGCGGCCGCGGCCTCGCCGCGCACGCACAGCTCGATGAATCGGTCGTGCCGTCGCGCGGACTCTTCGCCGGTGGCGGTGCCGAAGCGAAGCCGCTCCACCCGGCGCAGCAGCGGTTCGTACCGAGCGATCACGTCGCGCGCGCCGCATTGCCGGCGCGTGCGAGGGCGACGGCGTGGAAGTCGGTGTCGGCGGCGCGGGCGGCGAGGGAGTGCATGGCCGCGACGACGCTCTGAGCATCGCGCACCGCCGTCGGGTCGATGGGGGCGATGACCGTCGACTTCCCCGGGACGGCCTGCACGAGCCCCGCCCGCGACAGTTCCAGCAGCGCTTCCCGGACCGGCGTGCGCGACACGCCGAGCCAGGTGGCGAGCTCGCTGTCGCGCAGTTGTTCGTCGGGCGCGAGGGTGCCGTCGACGATGGCGTCGCGCAGTCGCGCCAGAACCGTGTCCCGCAGCAGGGGGCGCGGCGGGAGTGTCTCGGCGGGAATCGGCACGATATGCAATATATCGCGGTAGATCGGTGGGTCGGAACCCCGCGGGCGGGTGCCGCCTCAGTGGATGCTGCCGCCGATGGTGGACACGTCGGTGGGGCGGGTGAGGGCCACCTCGATTGCGATGCGCAGCGCGCGGGCGATGTTGTCGAGGGGGATCTCGACCTGCCCCGACGGTGCCTGACCGGTCGCCCACGGGACGTGGACGAACCCCACGCGTGCGGCGTCTTCGGCGGCGTGCAGCGCCGTGAAGAACACGTGGTTGCACACGAACGTCCCGGCGGTGTGCGAGACCTCGGCGGGGATGCCGGCTGCCGCGACGGCTGCCGCGATCGCCTTGACCGGCAGCGTCGCGAACGCGCCGGCAGGTGCGCCCGGAATCGAGGGTGCGTCGATCGGCTGGGCGCCGTCGTTGTCGGGGATCCGGGCGTCGGCGAGGTTGACGGCGATCCGTTCGATGCCGATCGCCGACCTCCCTCCGGCCAACCCCACCGCGATGACCACATCGGGCCGGTGGGCGGCGATCAGCTGCCGCATCTCGGTCGCCGCCGCGTCGAACGCGACCGGAAGCACCGCCGTCACCAATCGGGCGGGGCCATCGCCCCACTCGGCGGCCACTCGCTGCACCGCCTCGCCGCTGGGGTTGGTCCGGTCTCCGGCGAAGGGCCCGAAACCGGTGAGCAGCACGGTCGGGTCGCCGGTCATGGGGCCACCGCCGTGCACTGGACCGTGCCTTCGCCGATCGAGGCGTGTTCCAGGCGCAGCCGCACGGTGGCTCCCGCCGCAGCGGTCAGTCCGGCCACGCGGGTCTCGACGGGCGGATCGTGCAGCAGGACGTCCGCGTCATCGCCGCGCACGCTCAGGACGAGTGCCTCGAAGATCTCGCCCTCCCGCGGGTGTAGCAGCGCGGCCTCGACGCGGTCACGCGCGCCGGAGTCGAACTGACGGGCCTGCCTGTTGCTGCGTTCCATCAGTTCGGGGATCGAGGCCAGGCTCGTCCGCGCCCACTCCGGCACCGGGCGGCCGTTGACGAGTGCCTCGCAGATGACGAGCGTCCAGCGATCGACGAGCCGGCGCAGCGGCGCGGTGGTGTGCGCGTAGGGGGCCCCGATCGCCGCCTGCAGCGTCTGATCCGGCGGCGCGCCGTCGAAGGTGGTGTAGCCGGCACCGCGGAACAGCGCCGCCGCGTGTTCCTTCACGACGCGAGCCAGCGGCCCCCCGTCGAGGCTCTGCAGATACACGCCGTAGGGGACGTCGTCGCGCCAGGGCAGACCCAGCGTGACCGTCTGTGCGCGGAAGTCGGCGATGTCGTCGGGTGCGGCGGGCGGCATCGTGCGCAGGATGCCGACACCGCCGTCGAGCATGATCGCCGCCGCCGCCATCCCGGTCAGCAGCGACACCTGCGCGTTCCACTCCTCCAGCGGCACACCCTCGTCGAGCTCGAGCCGGTACCCGTCGCCGTGAGGTTCGATGCGGATGTCGGGGAGATTCAGATTGGCGCCGCCGCGCTCGACCTCCCGCTCGGCGCGGGTGCGCCCGAACCACGCCATCGCCGCGAGCGTCGGCTCGGCCGTCCCGGCGTCGATCGCCGCCTGCGCGTCGACATAGGACCACTGGGCGCGCGAGCGCACGACGGCACGGGTCAGTGTCGTCGTCACCGGCTCGGCACGGGCATCGAGCTCGAACCGCCACACGAACGCGCGGCGGTCGCGTCCGGGCAGGAGCGAGGCGGCATCCTCGCTCAAAAGCTCCGGGTGCAGCGGCACCCGGCCGTCGGGCGCGTACAGCGTTTGTCCCCGCTCACGGGCCGCGTGGTCCAACGCGGTGTCGGGCCCGACGAAGGCGGGAACGTCGGCGATCGCGTAGTGCAGGACGGCGCCGCCCGGGTGGCGCTCCAGGTGCACCGCCTGATCGAGGTCGGTGGCACCGGCCGGGTCGATCGTGAGGAACGGGATCTCGCGCAGGTCTGCCAGGTCCGGTCCCGGCTCGACCGGGACCGTGCGCGCCGCCGCCTCGGCGTCCGCGACGGCTGCGTCGGGGAACCCGTCCGGCACGGCGAGGTCGCGGCGCAGGGCGGACAAGGCATCGGCGAGCAGTCCGTCGCGGGAGGTCAGTCGGGATCGACGTGCGGGCACGCCCAACAGTGTAGGAGAAGCGCGGCGGCCGACCCCCTGACGCGGCCCGATCGCGCGGCTAGGCTGACGACATGCACAGTCCGCGATGCGTATGGCCGCTCGCCACGGTGGTCATCGTGTTGCTGACCGCGTGCACGCCGACGCCACTGCCCGCGACGCCGACACCGGGCCGGACCGGCGCGAGCGCGACGCCCTCGGCCACCGCGGACGCCACGCCGTCACCCGACGCCACGCCCGCAGTTGTCGTCTTCGACGGCGACTGCGACGCGCTGCTGCCCCCCGACGAGGCCGACGCGGTCCTCGGCGGTGCCCGCGGCGTCGACAGCCGCGTCGACGCCGTCCTCGGCAGCGTCCACTGCGACTGGTCAGGGGATGCCGGCGACCTCACCATCGACGCCTATCCCGCCGGGGTCGTGGCGGAGGCCATCGCCGCACCCTTCGACACGATGGTGTGCGAGCCCTCCGGCGGCGACGGGTGCCAGGTCGGGGTGGCCGCCGCGTCCGCGTGGG
Source organism: Microbacterium sp. (assembly GCF_047972865.1). Taxonomy (GTDB): domain Bacteria; phylum Actinomycetota; class Actinomycetes; order Actinomycetales; family Microbacteriaceae; genus Microbacterium. The sequence continues at coordinate 506 of NZ_JBKEAY010000125.1, read as the reverse complement.
GTCTGGTGACCCTGCGGGACCCCGGCGGCTCGGCATGGCAGGAGCCCCCGGCCCAGCTCATGGCCGCCGCCGCTGCGGTCGCCGGTCCGCTCGCGGGGGCAGCGGGCTCGCGCGCGGTGCCGAACGACCGCTGGTGGACGGCGGACTGCGCCGATGTCGCCAGGGAAGTCGACATCGAGGCGGTCATCGGGCCCATCACCGCCGAGACGATGGTCGCGGCGACGGTGGCGGAGGAGATCGCGCGCGCCGCCGGCTCCCTCATCGGTCCCTGCGTCTGGTCCGGGGGCGATGGTGTCGAGCTCACGGTCATCGGCCACCCCGGGCTCGACTGGGACGACTACCGCGCGCCGCTGGCCGGCGCCGCACCCGTCGAGGTGGCCGGGGCGGCCGCGGCGGCGCAGCATTCCGACACCGGCGGTGCTGTGATCGCCGCCAGCGACGGCACCAACGTCGTCGAAGTGCGTGTCGTCGTCCCCGGCGACCACGCGGAACCGGCCGCGGTCGCC
>NZ_JBKEAY010000115.1:0-4315 GCF_047972865.1 Microbacterium sp. | reverse complement strand
CGCAACCCCGATCTGCAGGCCGACATGGCCCGCACCATCGACCACATCTCGGCGCGCGGCGGGGTGGGGCGGTTCATCTTCGGCACCGGTGCGGGCTGGTTCCAGCGCGACTACGACGAGTACGGGTTCCCGTTCGGCACCGCCGGGTCGCGGCTGAACGACCTCCGCGACGCGCTGCCGCGCATTCAGCGCCGGTGGTCGGTGCTGAACCCGCCGCCCACGCGCAATATCCCGGTGATGATCGGCGGGTCGGGGGAGCAGAAGACTCTGCGCCTGGTCGCGCGGCACGCCGACATCTGGCATTCGTTCACCGGCCCCGACGCGATCGGCCACAAGTTCGAGGTGCTGCGGCGCTGGGCCGACCGCGAGGAACGCGACCTGTCGACGCTGACTGTGTCGAGCGAACTGGCGCGGCGCGACGAGGACGCCGCAGACGCGTTGTTCGCCGCCGGTGCCCGGATGTTCACGCTGGGGCTGACCGGGCCCGACTACGACCCGGCCGCCGTGAGCCGGTGGCTGGCCTGGCGGGACCGCAAGAACGCCTGACCGACCCGGCGGCGCCGCGCGCAGTGTCAGCCGACCCGCTCTCCGCACATGCCGCACTCGCCGGTGGCGGACACCTCGACGAAGCAGTTCGGGCACATCGCCCGCACGACGTCGGCGCGCGGCGTGCGCCGCGGCAGTCTTTCGCGCTCGGGCGCCGGTTGTGACCGGGCCGCGGTGCGGCGGGCCGCGCCGGGAGCGCGGGAGGCGCCGGATGCCGCACCGGCGAGCTTCGGGGTGTGTGCGGCGCAGTAGAAACGCACGAAACCGGCCGGATTGGTCGGATGCCGGTGCTTCACCGCCCACAGCGCGCTGCGATCCAGGGCGTCGGCGTCGCCGGGACATCCCGCGCACTTGGCGGGGTCGCCGGGGGCGACCTCGGCGGCGCGGAGCGGAACATCGAACGTCAGGGCGTCGCGCCAGTCGGAACTTCGGGTGATTCTCATGACGGGACCTCCGGGGTAGGTAGTTCCAGCATCGCACGCCCCGGACCTCGGATCGACGGGGTGACCATCTCGGCGGGGAGACGACCGGGGTGGGACAGGGCCGGGACCGTAGGGTGGAGGCGTGACCATCTCCGAGCTGTTCGACCCCGCGGAATGGCTGCTCGCCCCCGGCGCGGACGCCTACACCGACATCACCGCCCACGTCTCGACCGACGGGCGCATCGCCCGCATCGCGTTCGACCGCGCCGAGGTGCGAAACGCCTTCCGCCCGCACACCGTCGACGAGCTGTACCGGGCGCTGGACACCGCCCGGCAGGACCCGAAGATCGGCGTGGTGCTCCTGACCGGCAACGGCCCGAGTCCGCGCGACGGCGGCTGGGCGTTCTGCTCGGGCGGCGACCAGCGCATCCGCGGACGCGACGGCTACACCTACGCCGCCGACGATGCCACCGCGCCCGACCCCGCGCGCGCCGGGCGGCTGCACATCCTCGAGGTGCAGCGGCTCATCCGGTTCATGCCCAAGGTCGTCATCGCCGTCATCCCCGGCTGGGCGGCCGGCGGCGGCCACTCGCTGCACATCGTGTGCGACCTGTCGATCGCGTCGGCCGAGCACGGCCGCTTCAAGCAGACCGATGCCGACGTCGGCTCGTTCGACGCCGGGTACGGCTCGGCCTACATGGCCCGCCAGGTCGGGCAGAAGCTCGCCCGCGAGGTGTTCTTCCTCGCCGAGGAGTACTCGGCCCAGCGCGCCCATGAGATGGGTGCCGTGAACCGGGTCGTGCCGCACGCCGAGCTCGAACGGGAGGCGATCGCGATGGCCCGTACGATCCTCGGCAAGTCGCCGACGGCGATCCGCATGCTGAAGTTCGCGTTCAACGCGATCGACGACGGCATGGTCGGCCAGCAGGTGTTCGCCGGCGAGGCTACGCGGCTGGCCTATTCCACCGACGAGGCCGTCGAAGGTCGCGACGCGTTCTTGCAGAAGCGCGACCCGGATTGGTCGCCCTACCCGTACCACTACTGATGCTGCTGGCCCCGCTCGCCTCGCCCGGCCCGCGCGACGTGCTGCGGGCGCTGCGGGCCGCCGTGCTGGGGGCGGGACCGGCGGTCGCGCTCGGCGGCGACCCGGCGACCCTCCCCGTCGAGGTCCCCGCCGGCACCGCCGTCGTGCTGACGACGTCGGGCTCGACCGGCGTGCCGAAATCGGTCGTCCTGGGCCGGCACGCGTTCACCGCGAGCGCGCTCGCGACGGCGGCGCGGAGCGGCGACGGCGCGTGGCTGCTCGCGCTGCCGGCGACCTACGTCGCGGGGGTGCAGGTGCTCGTCCGCGCACTGATCGCGGGCCACGAGCCGGCCGTGCTCGGCGGATCGTTCACCCCGCAGGCGTTCGCCGCCGCGACGCACGGCCTGGCCGCCAGCCGCGGCGGCACCCCGGTGCCGCGGTACACGTCGCTCGTGCCGACACAGCTGGCAACGCTCCTCGACGCCGACGACCCACGGGTGGATGCCGCGCTCGCCGCCTACGAGGCGATCCTCGTCGGGGGGCAGGCGGCTCCTGCCGCGCTCCTCGATCGTGCGAGCGCGCGCGGTGCACGCATCGTGCGGACGTACGGGTCGACCGAGACCAGCGGCGGGTGCGTGTACGACGGCGTGCCACTGGACGGGGTCGGGATGCGCGTCGCGGACGGCGAGGTGCAGCTGTCGGGTCCGACGCTCGCCGAGGGCTACCTCGACGCCGCGCTCACGGCATCCGCCTTCGTCACCGACGGCGGCGTCCGGTGGTATCGCACCGGGGACGCCGGCGAGGTCGCCGACGGCGCGCTGCGGGTCACCGGCCGGCTCGACAACGTCATCGTCTCGGGCGGCGTCAACGTCTCGCTCGACCGGGTCGAACGCGCCGTGCACACGGTGCCGGGGCTCGAACACGCCGTCGTCGTCCCGATCGACGACGAACGGTGGGGACAGGCCTCCGCCGTTGTCGCCGCCGTCGCCGCCGTCACCGATCCGGATGCCGCGCTTGCCGCCGCCCGCACCGCCGTCGCCGCGGAGCTCGGCGCCCCCGCCCGCCCCGCCCGCCTCATCCCGGTCGCCGCGATTCCGCGCCTGCCCAACGGCAAACCCGACCGCCGTGCCGCCCGCGCCCTGGCCCGATCGGCGGGGTGAGCCCCCGGGGGCCTAGAATTTCACCTCGTGGCTGCCCCCTCACGCAAGAAGAACCGCCCCAAGAAGAAGCAGGCCCCGCGCGGCAACCCGCAGAAGGCGCCCGTCGTCGTCGCGAAGGCGACGCCCGCGACACTCGGTGACTGGATCGGCGCGGCCCGGCTGCGGACGCTGCCGCTGGCCTTCACGCCCGTGCTGATCGGCACCGGTGCGGCGATGATCATCGACACGCGGTTCCACTGGGTGCTCGCCCTCGCCTGCCTTGCGGTGGCCGTCGCCCTGCAGATCGGGGTCAACTACGCCAACGACTACAGCGACGGCATCCGCGGCACCGACGACCACCGGGTGGGTCCGGCCCGGCTGACCGCGTCGGGCAAGGCGAAGCCGCGCACCGTGCTGACAGTGGCGCTCGTGTTCTTCGCGCTCGCGGCCGTCGCCGGCATCGCCGTCGTCATCCGCACGCAGCACTGGTGGATGCTCGCGGTCGGTGCCGTCTGCATCATCGCCGCCTGGTTCTACACCGGGGGCAAGCGCCCGTACGGGTACGCCGGGCTCGGGGAACTGTTCGTGTTCGTGTTCTTCGGCCTGGTCGCCACGACGGGAACGACGTTCGTCCAGGTGGGGCTGGTGCCGCAGGAGTCGTGGTTCGGCGGGGTCGCCGCGGGTGCGCTGGCGTGCGCGGTGCTGCTGGCCAACAACCTGCGCGACATCGATCAGGACCGCGCGGCGGGCAAGCGCACCCTCAGCGTGCTGATCGGGCGCCGTGCGACGCAGGTGCTGTTCACGCTGCTGATGCTCGTGCCGTTCCCGATCGCGGTCGCCCTGGCATTGTTCTACCCGGTCGCCTGGCTGACGCTCCTGGCGCTACTGCCGGCCGCCGCGGCGATCCTGATCGTGTGGACCTACCGCGACCCCCGCGAACTGGTCGTCGCGCTCGGGGTGACCTCGCTCACGAGCGTGATGTACGGCGTGGGGATCGCCTGGGCGTTCATCGTGTGACCGGCACCGCCGGAGGCGTCAGAGCCGGTCCTCGATCTCCTCGTCGGTGGGTCCTGACCTCTTGGCCTGCGCGCGGCGTTCGGCGATGTCGGCGCTCATGTCGTCGAGGGGCTTGCGCAGAAACAGCATCGACAGGCTCAGCCCGATGAGGGCCGCGAAGATCGCCG
>NZ_JBKEAY010000172.1:0-1773 GCF_047972865.1 Microbacterium sp. | reverse complement strand
GTAACCGTTCACAGCCCGTCACGGTGGTGGGATGAGTTTGGGGGTGGGCTGGTGGTGGAAGTGGGCCTTTACGGCGGAGTGCAGGTAGCTGAGGGCGTCGCGGCCAAGGCGGCGGCAGGTTTCGATGACGGACAGGATCACGCTCAGCGTGAGGCTGCCCGACTTCGACTCCGTGCCGAAGCTCAGCTTGCGGTAGATCACTGATTTCCGCAGGGCCCGCTCGGCGGCGTTGTTCGTCGGCGAGACCCCCGCGTGATGCACGAACACGAACAGGCTGTAACACTCGTTGAGCAGTCGTCGGCAGGTCTCGGCGGTCTTCGCCTCGCCGCAGGATGTCCCCTGCTCGAGGGCGTCGAGAATGTCGCCCCGCAGGCGGCGGTAATGAACCTCGAATGTCGCCCGCACGATCTCCTCGCGCTGGAGTCGGTTCCAGTGGTGGATCAGTTCCTGGCCGCTGGCTTTGAGCACGGTCCCGACCTTCCCCGCCGCGCCGCCGCGGTCGATCATGGCTTGAAAGTCGCGCAGCAGATGCGCCCAGCAGAACTGGTGTCGCTCGTCTTCGAGATGGCTGTACGCCGAGTACCGATCGCTGCCGACGAGGCCGCCGAACGCTTCGCCGAGCAGGGCGCGCAGTGCGCGACGGGAGCGCTGGGGTTGAATGGCCAGCAGCGTGGCTCGTCGGCCGACAACGGTCCACATCCAGGCTCGGCGACCGTCTTGGCGCCAGCCGGTTTCGTCGACATTCACGGCCGCGGAGGAACGGACGTCCGCGGTGATGTCCTCGTGGGCCGCCTGCAGGGCTGTGCGTCCGATCCGCTGCAGACGGCTGATCTGGCCGTCGGAGATGTCGAGTTGGAACAAGTCCCGCAGCGTCTGGGCGATCAGCCGCTGGCTGAGCCGCCCCAGGCCGGTGAGCAGCGTCACCGTCGCCACGACCCGCGGCCCGAACGCGCCGCGGGGGACGGTGGCGGGGAGTGCTCCCGCACAGCGGCAGCCGCAGCGATGACACGTCAGCGTATGCACCTGATGCTCGACGACGATCGGCTGGATCGGCGGGAGGTCTGTCACCTGATGGCGTTGCGGGTGTGGATCGTCGCCGCGGAGCCTGGCGCCGCAGTCCGAACAGGCGTGCGGTCGATGGTGCTGGACGTCGGCGCACTCGGCGGTCGGGATCAGCCGCCGCGAGTGCTTGGCATGTCCCGGCTGTCCACCCCGTTTGCGTCCCGAGACCGGCTTCGCGGCCTTGACCGGCGTCTGCTCGGGGCCGTCGGTCGACGGGGGCCGCGAGGAGTTGCCGGAGTTCATTCCCAGCCGGCGTTCGAGTTCGTCGATCCGCCGCTGCAAGCGATCAATCGTCGCCTGTTGAGCGGCAATGGTGGCCTGTTGGGCGGCGATGGTGGCCTGTTGGGCGGCGATGGTGGCGAGGAGCGAGTCGACAAACCCCCGCACCGCGGGCGTCATCTGCCCGGCGAGTTCCGGCGGAATCGGAGGCGTCCCAGCCATCGCCAAGGTGTCGCAGATTCCAGCCGCTCAGCCAAGACCAATCTGGAACTGTGAACGGTTACACCAGTGAGCACCGCCACAAGGATCATCGAAAGCGCAAGCCAAACTCGCCGTGAACGAATGACCTGAGCCATTGTGAACTCCGAGTTGTGAGTTGATACGAGCAGAACGCGCGCCATGAGACGTGTGTGATTCTGCGCGCGAGCGGGGCAAAAAGTCAAGCACCATTAGCATTAATTGAAATTTACTGACTCTACCGGATTGCAGGTG
>NZ_JBKEAY010000054.1:0-16804 GCF_047972865.1 Microbacterium sp. | reverse complement strand
ACTCGTCGAAGGCGCCCAGATCCAGGGCTGGAAAGCAGCCCTCAACGCCCTCGCACTCGCCCACCCCGACCGGCTTACCAGACACATCAACTAAAACATTCCGGAACTCGCATACACAAAGTACTTGACAAGCTCTCGCCGCCGTCGATGACGTCTCCGCGGTGCAGCAGATTTGCTCGAGCCTGGGGCCGACCCAGATCGACGCTCTGCTGCGCAAATGGCTGGGGCCTGCTGCCGCACCCGTTCCCGGTCGCGGACCAGGCGGCGGGGTTCCGGTATGAGATCTCGGTCCTGCAGGCCGAGTTCTCTCTGACCCAGATGTTGGACGGCCCGGTATCGGGGCGGATCTTCTTCGAACAGGTCATCCGCGACAACCTCGATATCGGGCGGCCCGATCAGGTCTCGCTGATCTTCGACCGGCGTGTCCGTGGTGGCCGCAAACGCCCGACACCAGGCAGGTTCCGCACCCGGGTGATCACCGCGGAGGTCACCCCGAGCCTGCACGTGGACTACAAACACGCCACGATCAAGCAGTACCACAAGGAAGGAAGAGCACTACGAACCGAGACCACGATCAACGACGCGTACGACTTCGGGATCGGGAGAAGACTGACCAATCTGCCTGCCCTGTGCGAGATCGGCTTCACCGCCAACAAACGTCTCCTCGACGTTCAACGACTCAGCCACGACCCCTCCCAAGGACAACACGCGTTCACCGCCGTCACCGACCCGGTCACCACCGATACCGGCACCCGCGTCGCGGGACTCAGATTCGCCGACCCCCGGGTCATGGCACTGCTGCACGCGGTGCTGGTCTTCCGCCTCCTGCCACACGGATTCACCAACCGCGACCTGCGTGACCTGCTCGGCCCGTTGCTGGGCACAACGATCACGGCCGGGCAGATGACCTACGACCTGCGTCGGCTACGCACACACGGTCTGATCCGCCGCATCCCGCACAGCCACCGCTACCAAGTCACCGACACCGGGCTGGAACGTGCACTGTTCCTCACCCGCGCGCACGACCGCCTCCTGCGCGCCGGGATGGCCGACATCACCGACCACCACCAGCCCGGCCCACTCCGCACAGCGACACACACCTATGACCACGCCCTCGACCAACTCCTGCAGCAATCCCGACTCGCGGCCTGAAACTTGACCCGAAAATCCGGCTCCGCCGGACCAAGCCTTCTAGTTGACAGACCCCGACCTGGACCACCGCGCCTACGCACCCGTACTCCGCCAGGCAGACCTGCCAGCCCAGGCCACCGTCCCCTGGTGGGGAAACCGCACCCTGCACTACGAAATCGCCTGACGCCCTTGCAGCCAACCAACTGCGTGGAAATCCGCGCTAACTGTGACGGAACTCCACGACGTCGCCGTCCTGCATGATGTAGTCCTTGCCCTCGAGGCGCGCCTTGCCGCGGGCGCGCGCGTCGAGCACCGAGCCGGCGTCCATCAGATCGGCGAACGAGATGACCTCGGCCTTGATGAAGCCCTTCTCGAAGTCGGTGTGGATGACACCGGCCGCCTGCGGCGCCTTCCAGCCCTTGCCGATCGTCCAGGCCCGCGCCTCCTTGGGGCCGGCCGTCAGATACGTCTGCAGTCCGAGGGTGTCGAACCCGATGCGGGCGAGCTGGTCCAGGCCCGACTCGTCCTGCCCCGTCGAGGCCAGCAGCTCCGCGGCATCTTCCGGGTCGAGGTCGATCAGCTCCGACTCGATCTTCGCGTCCAGGAACAGCGCCTGCGCCGGCGCGACCAGCGCCGCCAGTTCCGCGCGTCGTCCCGTGTCGGTGAGCACCGCCTCGTCGACGTTGAACACGAAGATCACCGGCTTCGCCGTCAGCAGCCCCAGCTCCCGGATCGGGGTGAGATCGAGATCCGACGTGGACAGCAGCACGCCCCGCTCGAGGGCATCCTTCGCCTCGGTCGCCGCGACCAGCACGGCCGGGTCGGCCTTCTTCCCCTTGACCTCCTTGTCGTAGCGAGGGATCGCCTTCTCGAGGGTCTGCAGATCGGCGAGCATCAACTCCGCGTTGATCGTCTCCATGTCGGATGCCGGGTTCACCGCACCCTCTACATGCACCACGTCACCGTCCGCGAAACCGCGCACCACCTGCGCGATCGCATCGGCCTCGCGGATGTTCGCGAGGAACTGGTTGCCGAGCCCCTCCCCCTCGCTCGCGCCCCGCACGATCCCCGCGATGTCGACGAACGACACTGTTGCCGGCACGAGCCGCTCGCTGCCGAACACGTCGGCGAGTTGCTGCAGCCGCGGATCGGGCAGATTCACCACGCCCACATTGGGCTCGATCGTCGCGAACGGGTAGTTCGCCGCGAGCACCTGATTCTTGGTCAGCGCGTTGAAGAGGGTCGACTTGCCGACATTGGGGAGACCGACGATGCCTATTGTGAGAGCCACGGGCATCCAGTGTACGGGGATTCCGCACACCTCCCCGGCGCGCCTGCACGACCCCGCCTGCGTGAGGCGCGATGCTGAGGACCGTGCCCCTGGACTTCACCGCCATCGACTTCGAGACGGCGAACTCCTCCAGCGCCTCCGCCTGCGCCGTGGGTCTCGCCCGTGTCCGGGACGGACGCGTCGTCGCCTCCGACGGATGGCTGATCCGCCCCCCGTCCGGCCACGACCGCTTCTTCGAGGTGAACATCGGCATCCACGGCATCCGGCCCGCCGATGTCGCCGGCGCCGACTCGTGGAGCGACCAGCTGCCGCGGCTGCGCGCCTTCATCGGCGACGACGTCCTCGTCGCCCACAACGCCGGCTTCGACATGACGGTGCTGCGCCGGGCCTGCGAGACCACCGGCGAGGCCTGGCCCGCGAGCCAGTACGTGTGCAGCGTGCAGGTCGCCCGCAAGACGTACGACCTGGCGTCGTACCGCCTGCCAATCGCCGCTGCCGCCGCCGGGCACCTCGACTTCGCCCACCACGAAGCCACCGCCGACGCCCTCGCCTGTGCTCAGATCATGATCGACTCGGCTGCCCGCGCCGGGGCGACCGACGTCGTCGAGCTCGCCATGCTGCTCGGTGTGCGGGTGCCGCAACTGCCCGTTGCCGAACCGATCGGCGTCGCGATCGGCTGAATGTCGGAGGTCGCCCCCATCCTGGGGGTATGGATGCCGTCACCGTTCCCCTCCTCGTCATCGGCTGTGTGCTGATCGGCCTGATCGCCGGCTGGTTCGCCGGCGCCGCACGCGAGGCCGCGCGGGCCGCGCAGGCCCGGGAGAGCCTCGCCGCGCGAGCTGCCGCCGCCGAGTCCGCCGCCGCGTCACTGACCGAACAGCTCGACCGGCAGCACGCCCTCCACCGGGAGAGCGCGGCTCAGGTCCGCACCGACACCGCAGCCCGCGAGGAACGTGACCGCCGCGAACAGACGGTGCTACGGGCCCTCGCTCCGGTGCACGACACGTTGCAGGCCATGCAGCAGAAGGTCGACGAGCTCGAACGCGAGCGCCACGCGCAGTACGGGACCCTCGCCGAACAGCTGCGGCGCGCACAGGAGTCGGACGAAGCCCTCCGGGTCACCACCGAGTCGCTCGCCGGCGCGCTGCGGACGACAACGACCCGCGGCGTGTGGGGCGAGACCCAGTTGCGCCGCGTCGTCGAGTCCGCCGGCCTCACCCGCTACGTCGACTTCGACACGCAAGCCGCCATCACCTCCGACGCCGGAGCGGGACGCCCCGACATGATCGTGCGCCTGCCGGGAGACAAGGCACTCGCCGTCGACGCGAAGGTTCCGCTCGACGCGTTTCTGGAGGCGAGCGCCATCGCGGTGACCGCGCAGGGCGCGGACGGCGCGCGCCGCGCGGACCTCCTCGTCCGGCACGTCAAAGCGGTGCGCGCGCACGTCGACGCGCTCGCTCGAAAGGCCTACTGGGCGGGACTTCCCGCCAGCCCCGAGTTCGTGGTGTGCTTCCTGCCGAGTGAATCACTGCTGGCCGCGGCGCTGGACGAAGACCCCACCCTGCTCGACTACGCGTTCACCCGTCGGGTCGCTCTCGCCTCCCCCGTCAACCTCTGGGCTGTGCTGAAGACGGTCGCCTTCACCTGGACGCAGCAGAACGTCTCCGACGAAGCCCGCACGCTGTTCGACCTCGGCACCGAGCTGTATCAGCGGATCGGCACACTCGCCACCCACGCCGACGAACTGCGAAAGGCGATCGAACGGACCGTCACCAGCTACAACCGATTCGCCGGCTCGCTCGAGTCGCGCGTGCTCGTCACGGCGCGCAAGTTCCCCGGCATCGACGACACCAAACTCGCCGCCGCGGCCGAGCCGCAGCAGATCGACACGGCACCGCGCGGCTTCACCGCACCGGAACTGGCCGAAGCCGAGTCACACGTCACGACCGGATCAGACGCGCACGGCGCCGCGGACCTCGGTGACGTCCGCAGGCGGATCGACACCTCAGAACCGGCCGTCAGCCGCCCGGGAAGAAGTTGACCAGACCGATGATCGCCGCCGATACCCCGACGAACCCGCCGATGAGCCACCAGGCATTGATCTGGTGCCCCTCGGGCGCACGACGGCGCAGCAGGACATCCGGTCGTCGCGACGGGTCGATCGGGATGCTGATCTGCCCCGTGCGAGGCGGCTGAGCTGCGGTGGACATGTGGGCCCCGTTTCACATCAGTTGAGTCGCGTCACACAACGGTCACCATTGTGCCAGACGAGCACGCGCAGAACCGTCATCCCGCTCCGAACGCTCATCTCGATCCGATCACATCGTCGGGCGCGCAAGGCCGCAAATCAAAACCACTTCGAAGCGAGATGCTCCGACGAGATCCGGCGCAGCGTCCCCGACGCGCCACGCAGCACCACCGACTCCGTGTACACGTGGTCCTGTGCGCGACGAACACCCGCCACCAGCTCGCCGTTGGTCACGCCGGTCGCGACGAAGATCGTGTTGTCGCCGCGCACCATCTCGTCGGCCTCGTACACGTGATCGTCGAACTTGAGCCCGGCGTCGATACCGCCCTGCTTCTCGTCGTCGTCGCGCGGCCACAGCCGACCCTGGATGTGCCCGCCCAGAGCCTTGATCGCGCAGGCCGTGACGATCCCCTCCGGGCTGCCGCCGACCCCCACGCACATGTCCGTGCGCGCGTTGTGGCGGGCCGCATTGATGCCGCCGGCGACATCACCGTCGCTCATCAGCCGGGTGCCCGCACCCGCCTCGCGGATGTCACTGATCAGCTGGGCGTGCCGGGGACGGTTCAGCACCGACACCACCAACTCGTCGACGGGCTTTCCGAGCGCTTTCGCCAGCAACCGGATATTCTCCCCGATCGGCAGTCGGATGTCGACGACACCCACGCCAGCGGGCCCGGTCACGAGCTTGTCCATGTAGAACACCGACGACGCGTCCAGCATCGCCCCCCGGTCGGACACCGCCAGCACGGACAGCGCGTTGTTGCGCCCCTCCGCCGTCAGCGTGGTCCCGTCGATCGGGTCGACCGCGATGTCGCACTGCGGACCCCGCCCCGTGCCGACCTCTTCGCCGTTGAACAGCATGGGCGCATTGTCCTTCTCGCCCTCGCCGATCACGATCACGCCGCCGAAGTTGACCGTCGTGAGGAACGCGCGCATCGCATCCACCGCGGCCCCATCGGCGAGTTCCTTCTGGCCGCGCCCGATGAACGGCGCGGAACGGATCGCGGCCGCCTCGGTGGCTCGGACCAGCTCAAGAGCGAGGTTTCGGTCGGGATGCAGCGGACTCATGTCGGCGGTCAGACTCACCATGACGCCAGCCTACGCGGTGGCGACCGTCGCACGCGGAGAAATCTGCTCTCCGCGGCACGGAACCGTCCCGGTAGAGTTGCCGGTGAACCCACCCCCAGATTTCCGAGGAGCAGACATGCCCGTCGCCACCCCCGAACAGTACGCCGACATGATCGATCGCGCGAAGGCGGGCGCATTCGCCTACCCGGCGATCAACGTCTCGAGTTCGCAGACCATCAACGCCGTCCTGCAGGGCCTCACCGAGGCCGGCTCCGACGGCATCCTCCAGGTGACCACCGGCGGGGCGGACTACTTCGCCGGCCAGACCGTGAAGGCCCGCGCGACCGGCGCCCTCGCCTTCGCCGCGTACGTCCACGAGGTCGCCAAGAACTACCCCATCACGGTCGCCCTCCACACCGACCACTGCCCCAAGCCGGCCCTGGAAGACTTCGTGCTGCCGCTGATCGCCGCCTCGGAGGAGGTCGTCGCCGGCGGCGGCAACCCGATCTTCCAGTCCCACATGTGGGACGGGTCGGCGGTGCCGCTGGCCGAGAACATCGAGATCGCGAAGGAACTGCTCCCGCGCCTCCACAACATCAACGCGATCCTCGAGGTCGAGATCGGTGTCGTCGGCGGCGAAGAGGACGGCGTCACGCACGAGGGCACCAACGATGCCCTGTACACCACCACCGGCGACGTCGCACAGGTCGTGGAGGCCATCGGCCTCGGCGACCAGGGCCGCTGGATCGCCGCGCTCACCTTCGGCAACGTGCACGGCGTCTACAAACCCGGCAACGTCAAGCTCAAGCCGGAACTGCTGGGCGAGATCCAGGAGGGAATCGCCTCGAAGTTCGGCACCGGTCCCAAGCCCCTCGACCTCGTCTTCCACGGCGGCAGCGGTTCGACCGACGACGAGATCGCGCTGGCGGTCACCAACGGTGTCGTGAAGATGAACATCGACACCGACACCCAGTATGCGTTCACCCGCTCCGTCGCGGGATACATGTTCTCCCACTACGACGGTGTCCTGAAGGTAGACGGCGAGGTCGGGAACAAGAAGCAGTACGACCCGCGCGCCTGGGGCAAGGTCGCCGAGTCGGCGATGGCCGCCCGCGTCGTCGAAGCCACCCAGCAGCTGGGCTCACACGGCCAGTCGCAGAGCTGACTCCACGCAGAGAATGCCACGGGCGTGCGGCGCACCCCGTGGCATTCTCACGCCGGGGCGCGGAACACGTCGAGAATCGTCGGCGCGTCCGCCGGTCGGTCGACGACCACGATCTCGTCGCCGGCGCGCACCGTGCCGGGCGTGACCACCCGCAGATACGGCCCGAGCCGGCGGGCGGCGGCGAAGCGCTTCACCCAGCCGCGTTCGTGCTCGCCGCCGATCCAGCGGGCGAAGGTCTGGCACGGCGTCCGGGGCATCGTCACTTCGAGTTCGACGCGCCGGCCGATGCGCCACCGCTCCCCCACCCGCGCCGCGTTGACGTCCATGCCGGTGGTACGGAGGTTCTCGCCGAACACCCCCGGGCGCAGCTCGCGGTCCAGTTCGCGCGCCCAGAAGTCGGCGTCCTCCTGCGCGTACGCGTAGACCGCCTTGTCCGGCCCGCCGTGGTGCTTGCGGTCGGCCTGCACATCGGCATACACCCCGTAGCGCCCGATCCTCACGTCGCCGTCGACGGCACGCTTGTCGATCGCGGTGACGCCGACGGACCCGGCATCCGGGCGCAGGCGGACGACCGCGCAGACGGCGAGCAGAGTGGCCACGCCGTCATGCTATCGGTCACGACAGCGAGGTCAGGTGCTCCACGACGGCCGGATCGCCCAGCAACGGCACCGCCGCGCACGTGCCCGCAATGAGGTATGTGACGAGGGCCCCGACCAGCGGGATCCACCACGACACCCGCCGTCGGCGCAACGACCACCACGACAGTGCCGCCGTGAGCGCCCACCCCGCCACCAGGACGACGGCGACGATGATGCCCCACTGCCGCCCCTGCGCCTGGTTGGTGAACACCGCGTCGATGCCGACGACCTCCATCCAGGTGTCGACGAAACCGGAGAAGTCGACCACCTGCGGGATGGTGCTCACCACCGTGAACAGCCCGTATGCCAGCAGGACCAGGGTGACGATGCGATCGGCAGCACCGACCGGGCGGGCCGCGGACGTGGTCGCCGGGGCTGTCGGCGGGTGCGGGTGGTACGCCGGTTCCGCGCCATCGGCCCCCGAATCGGCGATCCGCGCGGGCTGTTCCTCCGGCGTCGCGTACTCGCCGTACTGCGGGCGGTCGTCGGGGTCGGTCATGCGCGCTGCCGGCCGCCGCGGGCCCGATCGTCGCGCAGCTCCTTCGGCAGCGAGAACATCAGGTCCTCCTCGGCGGTGCGCACCTCCTGCACGTCGGCGTAGCCGGCCCCGGCGAGGTCTGCCAGCACCTCCCGCACCAGAACCTCCGGCACCGATGCCCCCGATGTGACGCCGATCGTCTCGACGCCCTCCAGCCATTCTTGCTGGACCTGGTGTGCGAAATCGACGCGGTACGCCGCACGCGCGCCGTGCTCGAGGGCGACCTCCACGAGGCGGACGCTGTTGGACGAGTTGGCCGAGCCGACGACGATGACCAGATCGGCGTCGGCGGCGATCTTCTTGATCGCGACCTGCCGGTTCTGGGTGGCGTAGCAGATGTCGTCGGAGGGCGGGTCGGCCAGCTCCGGGAACCGCGCCCGGAGGCGGCGCACCGTTTCCATCGTCTCGTCGACCGACAGCGTCGTCTGCGACAGCCACACGACCTTCGTCGGGTCGCGCACCTCGACCCGGTCGGCCTCGGCGGGCGAGTTGACGACGGTGACGTGACCCGGTGCCTCCCCCGCGGTCCCCTCGACCTCTTCGTGCCCGTCGTGACCGATCAGCAGGATCTCGTAGTCGTCGCGCGCGAATCGCACCGCTTCGCGGTGCACCTTGGTCACGAGCGGACAGGTCGCGTCGATCGCCTGCAGACCCCGATCGGATGCCGCCTCGACCACGGCGGGTGACACACCGTGCGCGCTGAACACGACGTGCGCACCGGGTGGGACCTCGTCGACCTCCTCGACGAAGATCGCCCCCTTGCTCTCCAGTTCGGTGACGACGTGGATGTTGTGGACGATCTGCTTGCGCACGTACACCGGCGCACCGAACCGCTCCAACGCCTTCTCCACGGCGACCACGGCGCGGTCCACCCCCGCGCAGTAGCCGCGCGGGGCGGCCAGCAGCACCCGCTTGTGTCCGGGCACCGGGTTATCCTGGAGCCGCCCCGGCGCCCCGGGCACTCGGGGGACGGGCAGGCGCACGGCGGAAGAACTCACGGTGCGATTCTACGGACGCCGCGCCGGGCGCGGGTCACCGCAGGACTCAGGAAGGGGATCGATGACGTCGTTCCAGCCCGAGGCGGGGCAGCAGCAGCCGCCGGACAGCGTGCATCCACGCGAATCGACCCCGCAGGCGCCGACCTCGATCTCCCGGCTGAACGAGACCATCCGCGACGCGGTGCAGCGGTGGGGAACAGTCTGGGTCGAAGGTGAGATCACGACCTGGAACGTGCGCGGCGGTCACGTCTTCGGCCGACTCAAGGATGCCGCGACCGACGCTGCGCTGTCGTTTCGCGTGTGGTCATCGACGCGACAGCGGCTGGCTGCCGACCTCGCCGTCGGCGATCTGGTCGTGGCCTGCGTCAAGCCGGACTACTTCGTCAAGACCGGTGACTTCGGTTTCACGGTGTCGGCGATGCGTCACACCGGGCTCGGCGACCACCTCGAGAAGCTGGAGCGGCTGCGCACGCAACTGCGCGCCGAGGGTTTGTTCGATCCGTCGCGCAAGAAGAGCATCCCGTTCCTCCCGCAGCTGATCGGACTCATCACCGGCGAACGCAGCGACGCCGAGAAGGACGTGCACCGCAACGCCGAGATGCGCTGGCCCCATGTGCGGTTCCGCACGGTGTACGCGGCGGTGCAGGGCGAACGTTGCGTGCCGGAGACACTCGCGGCGCTGGCCAGCCTGGATGCCGATCCCGACGTGGACGTCATCGTCATCGCGCGCGGCGGGGGAGATCCGCAGACCCTCCTGGGCTTCAGCGACGAGCGGCTCCTGCGCGCGGTGGCGGCCGCGACGACGCCGGTGGTGTCGGCGATCGGCCACGAGAACGATCACCCCTTGCTCGACGACGTCGCCGATGTGCGCGCCTCCACCCCCACCGACGCGGCGAAGAAGATCGTCCCCGACGTCGCCGAACAGCGCGCCCTCGTCTCCCAGCTGAGGTCGCGGGCACGCACGCGCCTGACCCAGCGCGTCGCGCACGACATCGCCCAGCTGCAGCAACTGCGGTCGCGGCCGGTGCTGCGCGACCCAGAATCCTTGCTGACCGGGCGGGCGCACGAACTGTTCACCCTCGTCGGCCGCGGGCGCGACGTGGTGGGTCGGCGCCTCGACGCCGCGCGCAGCGACACCGCCGAACTCCGTGCGTCGCTGCGCGCCCTCTCTCCGGGCGCCACCCTGGCGCGCGGATACGCCATCGCCCACCTCGACGGCGGCGTCATCGTCCGAGACGCGTCGCAAGCCCCCGCCGGCACCCGCGTGGCCGTGACCGTCGCGCGCGGTTCGTTCGGCGCACGCTCGGACGGCGAGTTCGCCGAGCAGGCCTCCCCGGCGCCTGACGAGGTCGGCGACCAGCCCTAGGATAGTGCGCATGACCACGCCCGACGAGCAGATCGCGTCGTTGACGTTCGAGCAGGCCCGTGATGACCTCGTGCGTGTCGTGACCGAGTTGGAGCAGGGGGCGCCGACGCTGGAACACTCACTCGACCTGTGGACGCGCGGCGAGGCTCTCGCAGCACACTGCGAACAGTGGCTGCTCGGCGCCAAACGCCGCCTCGACGCCGCCCGGCCGGCGACGGAGGAGTGATGGCGGTCGCCAAGCGCGTGGTGGCCGAGCTCGGCCGCCCGGAGACCCCCGACGAGACCGCCGCCCGCAAGGCCGCCGCCAGTCACGCCTATCGATCGAGCCAGACGTTCCGCAACCTCATCGCGGCGCTGCTGGTCACCGTGGCCGTCGTCGCCGTCGCCATCCTGGTGGTGCCGCGCGGCGAACTGGCCGAGCCGGACCCCGTGGACGTGCCGGCGATCGCCGCCGGCGTGGCCGACGCCCAGGACCGCGTCGTGGTCGTGCCCGTCGTTCCCGACTCGTGGCGCGCCAACGCCGCCGGCGTCGAGGGCCAGACGTGGCAGATCGCCTACGCGCCGGGCACCGGCTTCGTACGCGTCGCGCAGCGCTTCGACGCCGACGACACCTGGGTGGCGGCGACGCTCGACGGGCGGGCGCCGACCGGCACGCGGGAGATCGACGGCATCGTCTGGGACGAGTTCGACCTGCGCGGGGACGACATCGACTACGCCCTGGCGACTTCGGCGGGCACCGATGCCGTGCTCGTGTACGGTTCCGGCGCGGACGACGACGTCCGCGCCGTCGCCGCCGCGCTCGGCGACGACATCCGCTCGATTCAGGGGTCCGCGCCATGACCGACGGTCACCGCCCCGACCCGCGGACGGTGTGGACGCAGATGCAGAAGGGCAATGCCCGATTCGTCGCCGGCACCCCGCGTCATCCGCGTCAAGACGTCGACCGGCGCGCCGTCCTGGCGGGTGGCCAAACGCCGCGCGCCGCGCTGTTCGGCTGCTCGGACTCCCGCCTAGCCGCCGAGATCATCTTCGACGAAGGTCTCGGCGACCTGTTCGTCGTGCGCAATGCCGGCCAGGTGGTCTCCGACTCGGTGGTCGGGAGCCTCGAATACGCCGTCGACGTGCTGCGCGTGCCACTGATCGTGGTCCTCGGTCACGACGCGTGCGGGGCCGTCCGGGCCGCGATCGAGTCGACCGCGCTCGACGCCCCGCCGCTCCCGCCGAACATCTGGCGGTTGATCGCCCCGATCGTCCCGGCTGTCAAGCGCGTGATCGCCGCGCACGGCGACCAGGCCCTCACCCCCGACACCGTCGACGCCGAAGAAGTCGGACGCGAGCACCTGCAGGACACCGTCGCCCAGCTCCTCCACGCATCAGAGCTGATCAGCGACGCCGTGGCCGATGGCCGACTCGCCGTGGTCGCCGCCAACTACCGCCTGACCGAAGGCACCGCCGTGCCGCACATGATCGTCGGTGACGCCGACGGTCCACTCCCCCCGCAGTCCCCTGCACACACCAAGGAAACGAGGACGTGACCATGACCGATTCCGGCGACTACCGCATCGAGCACGACACGATGGGCGAGGTCAGAGTTCCCCGCACCGCTCTCTACGCCGCCCAGACCCAGCGCGCCGTGGAGAACTTCCCGATCTCGGGCACCGGCCTCGAATCCGCGCAGATCGCGGCGCTGGCGCGTGTGAAGAAGGCCGCCGCCCTCGCGAACAAAGAGCTCGGCACGCTCGACGGTGCGATCGCCGATGCCATCGCCGCCGCCGACCAGGTCATCGCGGGCGGATTCGACGACCAATTCCCCGTCGACACCTACCAGACCGGGTCGGGGACGTCGTCGAACATGAACATGAACGAGGTGCTCGCCACCCTCGCCACCCGCGCCCTGGGCTCCCCCGTGCACCCCAACGACCACGTCAACGCCTCGCAGTCCTCCAACGACGTGTTCCCCACCTCGGTGCACATCGCCGTGACTCAGGCGTTGATCGACGACCTGATCCCGGCGCTCGACCACCTTTCGGTGGCGCTGGAGGCCAAGGCCGAGCTGTGGCGGGACGCGGTCAAGTCCGGTCGCACCCACCTGATGGACGCCACCCCGGTCACGCTGGGCCAGGAGTTCGGCGGGTACGCGCGGCAGATGCGCCTGGGGATCGAACGGGTGCAGGCCGTGCTGCCCCGCGTGGCGGAGATCCCGCTCGGCGGCACCGCCGTCGGGACCGGGATCAACACCCCCCTCGGATTCCCGCAGAAGGTCATCGAACTGCTCGCCGCCGAGACGGAGCTGCCCATCACCGAGGCCAAAGACCATTTCGAGGCGCAGGCCAACCGGGACGGGCTCGTGGAGAGCTCCGGCGCGCTGCGCACGATCGCCGTGTCGCTGACGAAGATCAACAACGACATCCGCTGGATGGGCTCGGGGCCCAACACGGGACTCGGTGAGCTGCACATCCCCGATCTGCAGCCGGGGTCGTCCATTATGCCCGGGAAGGTCAACCCGGTCGTCCCGGAGGCCACTCTCATGGTGTGCGCGCGCGTCATCGGCAACGACGCGACCGTGGCGTGGGCCGGCGCCTCCGGCTCGTTCGAGCTGAACGTCGCGATCCCCGTCATGGGGACCGCGCTGCTGGAGTCGATCCGGCTGCTCTCCAACGCGTCGCGGGTTCTCGCCGACAAGACGATCGACGGGCTCGAGGCGAACGTCGAACGGGCCGCGGCGTTCGCCGGCATGTCGCCGTCGATCGTCACGCCGCTCAACAAGCTCATCGGGTACGAAGCCGCCGCCAAGATCGCCAAGCACGCCGTCGCGCAGGGCATCACCGTGCGCGAGGCGGTCATCGACCTCGGCTACGTCGAACGCGGCGAACTCACCCAGGAGCAGCTCGACGACCGACTCGACCTGCTGTCGATGACCCACCCGGGTTGATAATCGGAGGATGACTCGACGCAACTCGACGCAGCGGCCCGGCCTCGGGTTGCTGATCGCAGTGACGGCCGCGGTGCTGGGCCTGACCGGCTCGGCGCTCATCGTCGTGTTGGCGTTGGACGGCCGCCCCATCCCCTGGGAGGTCGTGATCGTCTTCATTGTCGGCTCGGTCCTGACGCTCGTCATCGTCGCCGTGGTGGGCTGGGGCATCCTCGGTCACACCGATGCCCACACGGCAGCCGATTCCGCCGACACCTCGTTCGCGACGCACCGTCAGCTGCTCGACGACATCCGCCACGAGCTGAAGACGCCGATCACGATCGTGCGGGGCCACCTGGAGTTGATGGACCCGCACGACAGCGCCGACGTGGCCGCGATCCGCCAGCTCGGCATCGGAGAGCTCGACCGGATGACCCGGCTCATCGGCGACATCGACATGCTCGCGACCATCGAGACAGGCACGTTCTCGATGGTCAACGTCGACCTCTCGCTGCTGACCCTCCGTGTCTCCGAGTTGGTGGCGGTGATCCCCGACCACACCTGGACGGTCGAGCAGCGCGCCACCGGCATCATCCGCGGCGACCGTGACCGGCTGCTCCAAGCGTGGCTCGCCCTGGCCGACAACGCCGCCAAATACACCCCCGCTGGCAGCACGATCCGCATCGGCAGCGCCATGAACTCCGGCGGCGTGCAACTGTGGGTGCGCGATCAGGGGCCCGGCATCCCGCCCGCGGCGCGTCACCGCATCTTCCGGCGCTTCGACCGCGGCGGCGGCAAGAGAGCCGTCGGCGGGTCGGGGCTGGGGCTGGCGATTGTGGATGCGATCGCGAAGGCGCACGGCGGATACTGTACGATCGCGGACACACCCGGTGGTGGGGCAACGTTCACTCTGGAGTTGTCGGTGGGGACCGGAGCGGCAGCACCTGTGCCCGTCCGTGCCGGGGATGTCCTGATGCAACGGGAGGCACTGGAATGACTCGCGTCCTCGTCGTCGACGACGAACCGCACATCGTCTCGCTGGTCACGCGCGGGCTCCGCGGCGAAGGGTATGACACGATCGTCGCCGAGGACGGCGGCGAGGCCCTCGACATTGCTCGCCACGAGTCGCCCGACCTCGTCATCCTCGACGTGGGGCTGCCGGGCATGGACGGGTTCGAGGTGCTCCGCAACCTGAGGGCGTCCGGGTACAGCGTCCCGGTGATCATGCTGACCGCGCGCAGCGGCACCGACGACACGATCGAAGGCCTCGACGCCGGCGCCAATGACTACATGCCCAAACCGTTCGAAGTCGCCGAGCTCCTGGCCCGGGTGCGCTCGCGCCTGCGCGAGCGCGGTGTCGGGTCGGCCACCGTCTTCACGCGCGGCGACGTGACCCTCGACATCCTCGCGCGGCGCGTCACGCTGGCCGGCAAGGAGGTCGACCTGTCCGCGCGGGAGTTCGCCCTCGCGGAGCAGTTCCTGCGCCACTCCGGCGAAGTGCTCACCCGCGAGATGCTGCTGAGCCGCGTGTGGGGCCTGGACTTCGATCCCGGGTCGAACATCGTCGATGTGTACGTGCGCTACCTGCGCACCAAACTCGGTTCCGGCAACATCGCCACCGTGCGCGGCGAAGGCTACCGCTGGAACTGAGCCGGCGCGTCAGCTGAGCTCCCCGGCCTCCAGCAGGTCGGTCACGAGCGCGGCGATCGCCGAACGCTCGGAGCGCGTCAAGGTGACGTGCCCGAACAGTTCCTGCCCCTTCAGCGTCTCGATCACCGAGGCCACGCCGTCGTGGCGTCCGACGCGAAGGTTGTCGCGCTGACCGACGTCGTGGGTCAGGACGACGCGCGAGTGCTGCCCGATCCTGCTGAGCACCGTCAGCAGCACGTTGCGCTCCAGCGACTGCGCCTCGTCGACGATCACGAAAGCGTCGTGCAGGGAACGCCCGCGGATGTGGGTCAGCGGCAGAACCTCGAGCAGACCCCGCCCCACGACCTCCTCCAGCACGTTCCCCGAGACGACCGAACCGAGGGTGTCGAACACCGCCTGGCCCCAGGGGTTCATCTTCTCGCCCTGGTCGCCCGGGAGGTAGCCGAGTTCCTGCCCGCCGACGGCGAACAACGGCCGAAACACGATGATCCGCTTCTGTTCCTGCCGCTCCAGGACCGCTTCCAGCCCCGCGCACAGCGCGAGCGCCGACTTCCCGGTGCCCGCGCGACCGCCCAGCGATACGATCCCGACCTCGGGATCGAGCAGCATGTCGATGGCGATCCGCTGCTCCGCCGACCGGCCGTGCAGCCCGAAGAGGTCGCGGTCGCCGCGCACCAGCCGGAACGTGCCGTCGCCGGTGACGCGGCCCAGGGCAGATCCGCGCTCGGAGCGGATGATGAGGCCCGTGTTGACCGGCAGACCGCGGACACTTTCGCTGATGGCGACCTCGCTCTCGTAGAGGTCGCTCACCTCATCTCCGGACAGGTCCACCGAAGCGATCCCGGTCCAGCCCGAGTCCACCGCCTGCTCGGCGAGATACTCCTCCGCCGGGAGGCCGAGCGACGCCGCTTTCACGCGCATCGGCAGGTCTTTGGAGACGACGGTGACGTCGTGGCCCTCCTGAGACAGGTGCATCGCCACCGCGAGAATGCGCGAGTCGTTGTCGCCGAGCCGCATCCCGACCGGGAGCACCGACGGGTCGGTATTGGTGAGTTCGACGCGCAGCGTGCCGCCGTCGCCGACGGCCACCGGGTAGTCCAGTCGGCCGTGTTCGACCCGCAGTTCGTCCAGGTGCCGCAGCGCCTGGCGCGCGAAGTAGCCGATCTCGGGGTCGTGGCGCTTGCCCTCCAGCTCGGAGACGACCACCACGGGGACGACGACGGAGTGTTCGGCGAACCGGAAGAAGGCCCGTGGATCGCTCAGCAGGACCGACGTGTCCAGCACGTACGTGCACAGGCGCTGTTCGGTGTCGGCCTCGTCCGTGTCGGTGACGTCACGATGCTGCTGCCGTGTCCGCGTGGTCACAACCCACTCCCCGCCCCGGGTGTCTCACCCGGTTGTCGCGAGTCGACCTGGGTCACGAGTCGTGTGAGGCCGACTCGACCGGGCTCCTTGCCCGGTGATACGACGCTAGAGCCCCGCCGCCACGACCACGGCATCCGACACGCCGCGGGACGGTTACCGGTGCGTTAACTCCAATACGGTTGAATTAGGGGACGATTTGGACGGCTGTGATGCCGGCGGCGGTGGGTTGGGGCCAGTTGCGGGGGCGGGCGCGTTTGACGGGCCATCGGGTGTCTGTGCGTTTGACGACGCGGGGGTTGGAGCGGGGCTTGCGGTTGGGTAGCAGCCTGCGGGTGAGTTCGTTGATCGCGTGGTGCCAGAGCCGTGCGAAGACGTTCTCGCGGTCAGGGTGCTGAGGGGGGAAAGGCGCCTTGCTGGGCGATGGAGCGGCGGGAG
>NZ_JBKEAY010000257.1:0-3422 GCF_047972865.1 Microbacterium sp. | reverse complement strand
CACTTGCGCTGTGGCAGGCGGACCTCGAGCGGGGCTTGGGGGAACTCAACTTTCCGCCAGACTATCCCAAAATGCCGGGCGAACCACCGCGGGTGCCGCCGTCGAAGCGACGTCCGGATCGGGCCGACGAGGAGGATCTCGCTCCCAAGGCCGAGCGGGACGCCGAATGGGGGATGCCCATCACGCCGCCGTACGGGCCGATGCTGGCCAAGGCGGTCAAGACCTTCCCGAGCGCCGACGTCCTCTTCGAACCCAAGTGGGACGGATTCCGGGCCATCATCTGGCGCAGCGGCGACACCGTCGAGATCGGGAGCCGAAACTCACGGCCGATGACGCGCTACTTCCCCGAACTGGTGGAGGCTGTGAAGCAGTCCTTCCCCGACCCGGCGTGCATCGACGGCGAGATCATCTGCGTCGATCCGGAAACCGGGGACCGGCTGAATTTCGACCTGCTCCAGCAGCGCATCCACCCGGCAGCTTCCCGGATCGCCAAGCTCTCGGCCTCGATCCCCGCGCGTTTCGTGGCCTTCGACATGCTCGCGCTGGGGGCGACCAACTACGTCGAGCGACCCTTCCGCGAACGACGCGCAGCATTGGTGGAGGCACTGGTCGACGCGGTACCGCCCATTCACCTGACCCGTGCCACTGCCGATCGTGAGGAGGCGCAGCGCTGGTTCACCCAGTTCGAAGGTGCCGGCCTCGACGGCGTGATCGCCAAACCCCTGGATCAGCCCTACGCCGAGGACAAGCGCGTCATGTGGAAGATCAAGCACGAGCGGACCGCCGACTGCGTCGTCGCTGGCTACCGGACCTACCGCAACGAGACTGACGCAATCGGCTCACTCCTGCTCGGGCTCTTCACCGACGACGGCACGCTGAACAGCGTCGGTGTCATCGGGGCGTTTCCGATGGGGCGTCGCCGCGAGCTGTTTGCCGAGTTGCAGCCCTTGGTCACCGACTTCACCGATCACCCGTGGGCGTGGGCGGCCCCCGACGAGCAGTTGCCTGACAACCGTGACCAGTCCTTCCCTCGCACGCCGACGGCTGCGGCGCACTCACGCTGGAACGCGAAGAAGGACCTATCCTTCACCCCCTTGCAGCCCGACCTCGTCGTCGAGGTGCGCTACGACCACATGGAGGGCATCCGATTCCGCCATACAGCCCAGTTCGTACGATGGCGGCCAGACCGGACGCCCGAATCATGCACGTATGCCCAACTGGAGGAGCCCGTCAGCTACGACCTCGCGGAGGTTCTCGGCGGCTGATCGGCAGCGGTTCGGGAGTCGATAGGCTGGACCCATGACGTACAAGCTGATCCTGCTCCGCCACGGCGAGAGCGAGTGGAACGCGTTGAACCTGTTCACCGGCTGGCTCGATGTGGACATCAACGACAAGGGCGTTGCTGAAGCGAAGCGTGGAGCCGAGCTGCTGAAAGCCGAGGACCTGCTGCCTGACGTGCTGCACACGTCGCTGCTCCGCCGAGCCATTCACACGGCCTACCTTGCGCTCGACGGCTGCGACCGTCACTGGATCCCAGTGCGGCGCAACTGGCGCCTCAATGAGCGTCACTATGGGGACCTGCAGGGTAAGAACAAGGCGGAGACGCTGGAGAAGTACGGACCCGAGAAGTTCATGGAGTGGCGCCGCAGCTACGATGTGCCGCCGCCCGAGATCGGCGACGACAACGAGTACAACCAGTACGACGATCCCCGCTACGCCGACATCGACCCCGCCGAACGACCGAAGACGGAGTGTCTCGCCGACGTCGTGGCCCGGATGTTGCCCTACTGGGAGTCCGACATCAAGCCGGATCTGATCGCTGGGAAGACGGTTCTGGTCACTGCGCACGGCAACTCGCTGCGCGCACTCGTCAAGCACCTTGACGGCATCAGCAACGACGACATCGCCGGCCTGAATATCCCCACTGGCATCCCGCTCTACTACGAGCTCGACGAGAACTTCGCCCCGGTGACGCCGGGCGGTCGCTACCTCGACCCCGAGGCAGCTGCCGCGTCCATCGAGGCTGTCAAGAACCAGGGTAAGAAATAACACACGGGGGCTTTGCCCCTGTGGACCCCGCCTAGCACAGATAACACTCACGGGGGCTAGAGCCCCCGTGAGTGCGCGCGACGTGGCGTCTCGAAGCCTCGGTTGATGGCAGGGCGCCTGGTTTTGACTCGGCATGTCGTGCCCAGCTCACGCGGGCGGGTTACTGGGGTGTTTGTGCCCCGTGTGTATCAGGCGATCGTCCAGTTCTCGCCCTCGGGCTGCATGCCCGTCACGATGTAGATCACCCGGCTGCCCATGAGCACGGCGTGGTCGGCGATGCGCTCGTAGTAGCGGCCCAACAGGGCGCAGTCCACGGCCGACTGGATTCCGTACGTCCACTGATCGTCCTGCAAGGATTTGAACTGGCTCGCCCGTAGGTCGTCCATCTCCTCGTCGTCGTCAGCCATCTTTTCGGCGTCGAGGATGTTGCGTTCCGCCAGGGTACGGCCAGCAATGCCGACCATCTCCTCGGCCAGGGTGGCCATGCGCTGGAAGTTCGACTGCAACGGTTCTGGGACCGCCTGGTTCGGGTAGCGCATCCGCGCGATCTTGGCGATGTGCTTGGCGAGGTCGCCCATGCGGGCGAGGTCGGCGACCATCCGCAGCGCGGCCACCACCGTGCGGAGCTCGCCGGCCACCGGTGACTGTCGCGCCAGCAGATCGAAGCAGCGCGTCTCGACATGGTCGTGCATCGTGTCGAGCACATCGTCGTCGGTGATGACCTTCTCGGCCGCGTCAAGGTCGGCTTCAAGCAGTGCGGCGGTCGCTCCGTCGACCGCACGTTGCACCCGGTCGGTCATCGCACCTAGGTCGTCGACGACGCCGGTCAGTGCTTCGTGGTAACTCGCTCGCATGAGTGGTGTACTCCCTTCCGGCAGGTCAGAACGACCCGGTTCGTTCGTCAGCCTAGGGGCGTCACGAAACGCTGACCCACGCTCAGATGAACATACCGTGAACGGCTCCTGACGACCGTGCGCGCACGCCGATGCCCGCTGCATCCGCCCCTATGATCGTCGGTGTGGATCCGCTCGTTGCCGCTGTGGGGGCAGCAGTCATTGCCGTAGTCGCAACGCTGCTCGCATGTAGCATCGGTGCGACGAGGCAACGCCGAGGCGAGCAGGTGGAGGCAGTCGTGCCCGACCCGGTCGGCGATCTGCGGGCCATCGCCGGCGCGCTGCCCTCGGCTTCAGCGGTCATCGGGCCGCACGATGAGATCCTGGCCTATAACTCGACAGCCCTGGCGGAGGGGGTGGTCAGGGGAGACCGAATCGGTTGGCCGCAGGTGCTGGATACCGTCCGGCGGGCACGTCGCGACGGTGAGCCCGTCACTACCGACGTGGAGCAGACTCGCTCGGGTCGCGCCGCGCGCGTCG
>NZ_JBKEAY010000226.1:0-1634 GCF_047972865.1 Microbacterium sp. | reverse complement strand
CTGGTCATGGCCCATCTCCTGCCCACCTTCCTACTCGTGGAAGAGGTAGGTGCGTTTACGGAACCTTGGCTACGCAGTCACCGCCTACCGTGCCCAAGGCGTCACGACCGACACCGCGCATGTCCTGGTCGAACCGACCTCGACGAGGGAGACCTTCTACGTCGCGATGACCCGAGGGCGGCACTCGAACCACGCCTACGTGACGCTCGACCGCGCCGACGACCACGCGCAGCCACACCCCGGCGACGACCCGCATGCCACTGCGCGAAGCGTCCTCCACGGCGTTCTGCAGCACAGCGGGGCCGAACTCTCGGCGCACGAGACCATCGTCGCTGAGCAGGAACAGTGGGGCTCGATCGCTCAGCTCGCAGCCGAGTACGAGACCATAGCCGCCGCAGCCCAACACGACCGCTGGGCTACCCTCGTCCGTGGCTCCGGTCTCGCCGACGAACAGGCCGAGAACGCCATCGAGTCCGAGGCGTTCGGCCCGCTCACGGCCGAACTCCGACGCGCCGAGGCCAATCATCACAACGTCGATGTGTTGCTGCCGCGTCTCGTGGCAGCGCGCGGGTTCAGCGACGCCGACGACATCGCCGCCGTACTCCACTACCGGGGTCGAACGGGCGACCGCCCGCCCGCAGGCTCAGGCAGGACTCGCAAGCCAGCGCGCCTCATCGCCGGCCTCATCCCGCAAGCGCACGGAGTCATCGACGCCGAGATGCGAGCGGCCCTCGACGAGCGAGAGGAACTGATCGAGGCGCGCGCCGGCGCTGTACTCGAAGCTGCGCTGACCGAGAGCGCACCGTGGACGAAGGCGCTCGGAACGCCGCCCACCGACCGACGACGAGCCCCGGCCTGGCGCAAATCCGCACGCGTAGTCGCCGCCTACCGAGACCGCTACCGCGTCACAGACGACACACCCCTCGGCGCCCCACCCGAGTCTGCGGTCCAGAAGATCGACGCTGCGCGGGCGCGGGCAGCCCTCGACCGAGTGCGAGTGGCCGCTGAACCCGTGGATGATGCTCACGTAGCTCGAAGCCCGTCGAGAGGTGGGCCGTCGCGGGCAATGTAGTGCCAGTGTCGGCCCCAGGGGTGCGGACCCGCGAATGTCGGCGCGGCCAAGTAGCCTCAGAGCCACACGACAGTAGACTTGAATCCACATGACGACACACGGCTGAAGGAGGCGGGGCGATGGCGCGCGCTGATCTACTCCTAGACCTCGTCGAGGCCGAACGCCGCGGTGATCGGGAACGCTTCAAGGTTCTGGTTGAGTCCGTCATCGCCGAAGAACGCGCCAACCAGCATCATCTTCTCGCCGATCGGCTCTCGCAACTCATCACGACGACGGGACAGGGACCCGTCCGCGACGACCGAGCAGCAGCGATCCGCGATCTCGTGCATGAGGTCGTACCGAACCGTCGGCTGCATGAACTCGAACTTGCACCGGTCCCGCAACGAGTCGTGACCGAACTGATCGAGGAGCAGAAGCGCGCCGAGCTTCTGCGTAGTTACGGTATTGAGCCGCGCAACCGACTTCTGCTGTCTGGCCCGCCTGGAAACGGCAAGACGAGCGTGGCGGAAGCGATCGCGGCAGAACTGATGCTTCCCTTCTACGTGATCCGCTACGAGGGAGT
>NZ_JBKEAY010000185.1:0-9044 GCF_047972865.1 Microbacterium sp. | reverse complement strand
GCGCCTCGCCCGCAGGAGGCCCCGCCGCAGGAGGCCCCGCCGCAGCAGGTCCGGCCGCAGGAAGCTCCTGGGACGGGGCTGCCCGAGAGCGCGGCGGTCACCGAGGTCCCCGGGATCAGCGCAGACCGCCCCGACCAGGTCGGTGCGCGGTCGGAGCCGCTGGGGCAGGGCGCGGTGCCGCGGGGCGCATCGGACGGGACCGCCACGGCGGCCGCGCTGGTGTGGGACGACGGAACGCGGCACGCGGTGTACGGCCGCACGCTGTTCGGGCGCAACCCCGCCCCCGAGGCAGGCGTGCTCTCGGCCGCGGTCCGCGACGAGACGCTGTCGCTGTCGAAGACCCATTTCGAGATCGACGCGGACGACACCGGCCTTTGGGTCGTGGACCGTCACTCCAAGAACGGGGTCATCGTGTGGCACGGGTCCGAGCGGACCTCGGTGATTCCCGGCCGGCGTACCCGGGTCTCGGTGGGGGATCTGCTGGAACTGGGCGACCGCCGCGCGACCGTGGAGGTGGTCCGGTGAGTGCCGCGCCGATCCAGGTCCGGTGCGGCTCGGAGACCCATCCCGGTCTTCGGCGACCGGTCAACGAGGATGCACTGCTGGCCGCCGCCCCCGTCTTCGTCGTCGCCGACGGCATGGGCGGGCACGACGCCGGCGACCGTGCGAGTGCGGCCGTCGTGGGCGAGTTCGCCGAGTTCGTCGGGCGCGCCAGCGTCGGTGCCGACGAGGTCCGCGACGCGCTCGCCCTGGCGCGCACCCGGGTCGATGCGCTTGCCGGTGACGGCCGCTCGGCCGGGACCACGCTGACCGGAGTGGTCATCTGCGACGTGGACGGTGTGGGCTACTGGCTCGCCGTCAACATCGGCGACTCCCGCACGTACCGGTTCTCGCACGGCGTGCTCGAACAGATCACGGTCGACCACTCCGTCGTGCAGGAGCTGATCGCGGCGGGCGAACTGGATGCCGCCTCCGCTGCCGCCGACCGCCGGCGCAACGAGATCACGCGCGCGATCGGTGCCGGCAGCACGGCCGAACCCGACTTCTGGTGGGTTCCCGCCGAACTCGGCGATCGGGTGCTGGTGTGTTCGGACGGCCTATCGGGAGAACTCGACGGTGCCCGGCTCGCGGCGATTCTCGCGCAGGAGGCAGACCCGCAGCACGCCGCCACCCGGCTGGTGCGCGAGGCGTTGCTCGCGGGCGGGCGCGACAACATCACCGCGGTGGTCGTCGACGCCGTCGCCGTCAGCGGTGATGCCGAACTGGCCGATACCATCCCGGTCGGCGCGCTCGAACACGGCGATGAGGACACCCGCCCTCGGGTGACCGGGAACGGGGGACAGGAGTAGTGGTGGAGTTCAGCTATCTGCCGGCCGTCGGTCCCGATTGCTGGCGCGCCGTCGCCGGCGGCTCATCGGTGGCGTTGCTTCCCGCCGAGGTGAGTGCCGCGACCGCCGACGCGCTCTGGCGTGGACTCGGCACCGGAACCATGACCTCGATGCTGCACGCGCTCCGCAAGACCTTCGGGCCGGCGACGGCGGCGATGCCGCCGTTCATCCTCATCGCGGTGGAGGGCGAAGGCATCCGCATCGCCGTCCGCGGTCCCGTCGAGGTCGTCGCAGCGGGCCCCCGCTCGACCGAGAACATCACCGGCCACGGCGCGGAGACCTGGACGGAGCGGTTCCTGCCCGGCGCGCATCGCGTGATCGTGGTCATCGACAGCGAACTCGACGAGTCCGCGGCACTCCCGCTGGTCGCCGGTGTGGTCCAGGCGGCCGCGATTTCCGTCTCCAGTGCGCCCTCGGCCACGAGCGCGAGCGCGGTGGATCTCACCACGAAGGGGCCGGTGAGCCCCGTCGACGAACCTCCGTCCGACGAGGAGATGGTGTGGGGCGTGACGGTGGCGCTCCCGCCGCGCGCGATCCGCCACGCGCCGCCCGAGCCGCTCGGAGATCACGACGGCGAGACGATCGCTGCGGCCCGGTTGCGGGACGATCACCTCGGGGCGGTGCACGCGTCGACGCACGACGTGCCCGCACCCCGGCCCCCGCGCGGGCGGATCGTTCTTTCTACGGGGCAGACGATCGAGATCGAGCGCACGATCGTGATCGGCCGGCGTCCCAAGTCCACGCGCAGCGCCGACGCCGAGTTGCCGCTTCTGGTCGCCGTCGAAAGCCCCGAGTACGACATCTCCCGCAGTCACCTCGAGGTCCGCGCGGAGGGTGAGCACGTGCTCGTGACGGACCTGCACACCACGAACGGAACCGTGCTCTCGCGCGGGGGAACCGATCCCGTGCGGCTGCATCCCGGGGAGGCGACCATGGTCGTCACCGGTGATGTCGTCGACATCGGTGACGGCCTCACCCTCGCGTTCGAGGACCTCCCGTGAGCACCAAGCGCAAACCGGCACCACCCCCGTCGCTTCCCGGGTTCGATTTCATCGAGGTGCTCGGGTCGGGCGGTTTCGCCGACGTGTACCTCTACCAGCAGCTCATGCCACGGCGCCGCGTCGCCGTGAAGGTCCTGCTGCCGAGCCGCCTGGAGGGCGGTTCGGTCGAGCAGTTCGCGGCGGAAGCCAACGTCATGGCGATGCTGTCGACCCATCCCGCGATCGTCACGATCTACCAGGCCGGGGTCGCCCACGACGACCGGCCCTACCTGGTGATGGAGTACTGCCCGCGGCCGAACCTTCAGGTGCGTTCGCGTGCGACCCCGTTCTCGGTGGCCGAGGCGTTGCGGGTCGGCATTCAGGTCGCCTCCGCCGCCGAGACCGCACACCGCGCCGGAATCCTGCACCGCGACATCAAACCCGCGAACATCCTGGTGACCGAGTACAACCGTCCCGCGCTCACCGACTTCGGTATCGCCGCGCGGGCCGACGCCGACGCCGACTCCTCAGGCATGTCGATCCCGTGGTCCCCGCCGGAGGCGTTCGCCGACACTCCCGAGTCGGGAGTGCGCTCCGACGTGTGGGCGCTGGGAGCGACCGTCTACACACTGCTGGCGGGACGGTCGCCGTTCGAGATCCCCGGCGGGCGCAACGGCGGGGCCGAGCTCATCCGCCGGATCGAGACGCAACCGCTGCCGCCGTTGCAGCGGCCCGACATCCCCGCCTCGCTGCACGCCGCACTCTCCCGGGCGCTCGCCAAGAACCCCGTCGACAGGTTCGACTCCGCCATCGCGTTCGCCCGCGCGTTGCAGCGGGTGCAGATCGAACTGGCGCACTCGGTCACTCCCGTCGACATCCTCGACGACGCGCCGTTGGACCCCGACAGTGACGACGCGGACGACGAACTGACGCGCGTGCGTGGGATCGTCAGCATCGATCCGCAGACCGCACCCGCCGCCGGAAGCACCCGGCAGCGCACGCTGTTCCCCGCCAGCGGTGACCCCGACCCGGCGGGGGTCGGCGAGTCGTTCGACGACGCGACGGTCGCGCGGGCGCCGGTGACGGTGTCTCCCGACCCCACGGTCACCGCCCCGCCCACGCCGCAGCGGGCGGCGATCGAGCCGGACGCTCCCGAGCCGGCGTCAGTCGCAGGATCCCGGCCGACGTGGCGGATCTGGGCGGTCGCGGGGATCGGTGCGGTCGCGCTGGTGGGCATCCTCACCGCCGCGACCGTGATCTCCGGGGCGGTGGCCCCGGCCCCGAGCCCGTCCGTCCCGGCGACCCCGCAGGACCCGCTGGCGGGGGTGATCCTGGCGCCGACGGATCTGACCGGTACGATCGATGGTGATCGGGTGACGTTCCAGTGGACCAACCCCGATCCGCAGGAAGGCGACGCCTACCTGTGGTTCCTCTACACGCTCGAGGGCGATGGCGTCCCCGAGAGCACGACCAAGACCAGTGTGACCGTTCCAGCTGACCCCTCCGGCGACACGTGCATCGATGTTCGCATCGTCCGCGCCAACGGGACGGCTGGTAACAGTGAGAGGGGGTGCGTCCCGTGAGTGGCCCCGACACCGCTCCGTCAGGATCGGACTCGGTGACTATCGAGTTCGCCGGCGAGCGCTTCATCGTCGATCCCGGATCCGTGTTCCGGATCGGCCGCGAGGGCGACCTCGCCCTGGACGATAACCGGTTCCTGCACCGCCTGTTCCTCTCGGTCGAGGAGGCCGGGGGGCTGTGGTGGCTCGTCAACATCGGCACGCGGCTGTCCGCGACCGTCACCGACACGGACGGGCGGGTCCAGGCCCAACTGGCCCCGGGTGCCCGCCTGCCGATCGTCTTCGCGGTGACAACGGTTGTGTTCAGCGCCGGCCCGACAACGTACGAACTGTCGATCTCCATGGCGCAGCCCGCCTTCCGGGACACCGCGCCCGTCTTCGACGAGGACGGCGACTCCACGATCGGCGCCGTGCCGCTCACCGTCAGCCAGAAGCTGCTGATCCTCTCCCTCGCCGAGCCCATGCTGCGCCGTGAGGGAACCGGAATGAGCGAGCTGCCCAGCTCCGCCAGTGCCGCGGAGCGGCTGGGGTGGACCCTCACACGCTTCAACCGCAAGCTCGACAACGTGTGCGACAAGCTCGACCGTCAGGGTGTCCCCGGTCTGCGCGGCGGCGTGACGATGTCGGCGACGAACCGTCGCGTGAAGCTCGTCGAGTACGCGGTCTCGTCCCGCATCGTCACCCGCGATGACCTCGCGATGCTCGACGACCCGGACCTGCTGGCGGACGCCGACCGCTGAGGTCCCGTCAGGACAAGACGCCGAGTTCGCGTACCGCGGCCCGTTCGGCGACCAACTCGGCGACGGAGGCGTCCAGCCGCGCCCGCCCGCGATCGTCCAGGGGCAGTCCCTCGATCACCCGGTACCCGGTGCCCTCGCTGGTCACCGGGAACGAGCACATCAGGCCCTCGGGCACCCCATACTCCCCGCGCGACACGACCGCGGCAGAGGTCCAGTCCACGCCGCCGATCCCGTCGCGCACGTGCGCGATCGCGGCATTGGCGGCAGAGGCCGCCGACGACGAGCCGCGCACCTCGATGATCTCGGCACCGCGCCGGGCGACGCGTGGCACGAACGTCTCATCGAGCCAGGCGAGGGCGGCGCCTGTTCCGCCGAACACGTCGGCGAGGGCGTCGACGACGGTGCGGCCGCTCACCGTCGCGTGCGCGACATCGGGGAATTGCGTCGCGGAGTGGTTCCCCCAGATCGCGACGCGCTCGATTTCGCTCACCGAGACCCCGAGCGCCGCGGCGAGCTGGCCGACCGCGCGGTCGTGGTCGAGACGCGTCAGCGCGGTGAACCGTTCGGCGGGGAGCCCGGCCGCGGCGTTGGCCGCGATGAGGGCGTTCGTGTTGGCGGGATTGCCTACCACGAGCACCCGCACGTCCGCGGCGGCGTTCGCGGCGATCGCCGCCCCTTGCGGTCCGAAGATGCCGGCGTTGGCGGCGAGCAGATCGGCGCGTTCCATCCCGGCCGAGCGGGGGCGGGCGCCCACCAGCAACGCGAGGGAGGCGCCGTCGAAGGCGGTCGCCGCGTCGTCGGTCACCTCGACGCTCTCCAGCAACGGAAACGCGCAATCCTGCAGTTCCAGCGCGGCGCCCTCGGCGGCACGCACCCCTTGCGGGATCTCCAGCAGCCGCAACCGCACCGGCCGGGAGGCCCCCAGCATGGCGCCCTCCGCAATGCGGAACAGCAGCGCGTAGCCGATCTGTCCGCCGGCCCCGGTCACGGTCACGGTCGTTGCAGCATCCATCCTTCGAGCCTACGCGTGCCGACACGGGCGCGACGGCCGCATCCGCTACGGTGTGCGCATGACTTTCAACCCCGACGCCGACGTCAGCGGGAGCAGGGCACGCAAGCGTGGGCGCTCTGTGGCCGTCGCCGGCGGCGTGGGCGCGGTAGGCCTGGGCGGGCTGGCCATCCTGCTCCTGCAGATGTTCACCGGTGCCGACCTCACCGCGTTCCTCGGGGACGGCGGGACGGCCCCGTCGGCGCAGGAGTCGACGATCGAGGGCTGCGCGACCGGTGCCGACGCGAACGCGAACGATGAATGCCGCCTCGCCGCGGCGTATCCGGCGCTCGACGGCTACTGGAGCGGCGAGGTGGACGGGTACCGGGGGCCCGAACTGATCATCGTGGACGGTTCGACACCGACCGCGTGCGGAACGGCGTCGAACGCGACAGGACCGTTCTACTGTCCTCCCGAGGAGACCATCTACATCGACCCCGCCTTCTTCGGCGTGCTGCGGCAGCAGTTCGGTGACGATGCCGG
Source organism: Microbacterium sp. (assembly GCF_047972865.1). GTDB lineage: Bacteria > Actinomycetota > Actinomycetes > Actinomycetales > Microbacteriaceae > Microbacterium. The sequence continues at coordinate 2,825 of NZ_JBKEAY010000185.1, read as the reverse complement.
GCCGTTGGCCCAGCTCTATGTGCTCGCCCACGAGTGGGGACATCATATCCAGCAGATCACCGGCATCATGGATCGCTATCCCCCCAACGGCACCGGGCCGGCCAGCAACGGTGTGCGCGTCGAACTGCAGGCGGACTGCTTCGCGGGCTCCTGGGTGGGCGCGATGACCGAGCAGACCGATGTGAACGGCGTGCCGTACCTGCGTACGCCCACCGACGCTCAGCTGCGCGACGCGTTGGAGGCGGCGGCGACGGTCGGTGACGACAACATTCAGGCGCAGTCGTCGGGACGAGTCCACCCCGAGACCTGGACGCACGGGTCCAGCCAGCAGCGCCAGCAGTGGTTCGCGGCGGGCTACGACGGCGGCGTCGGCGTGTGCGACACGTTCGTCGGGGGAGCTCCGTGATGAGCGCGCTGACCGGCGACGACATCCTCTACCCGGAGATCGAACCGTACGACACCGGATACCTGCTCGCCGGCGAGGGGAACCGGCTGTACTGGGAGGTGTCCGGCAACCCCGCGGGAAAGCCCGTCGTGTTCCTGCACGGCGGTCCCGGCGCGGGGACGGCCGGCTGGCAGCGCCGGTTCTTCGATCCGGCGCTGTACCGCATCGTCCTGTTCGACCAGCGCGGGTGCGGCAGATCGACCCCGCACGCCAGCGAACCCGGTGCCGACCTGCGGCACAACACGACGTGGCACCTCGTCGCCGACATCGACCTGCTACGCAGAAGCCTCGGCATCGAGCGGTGGATGGTGTTCGGCGGGTCGTGGGGGAGCGCGCTTGCCCTCGCCTACGCGCAAGCCCACCCCGAGAACGTGACCGAGCTCGTCCTCCGCGGTGTCTTCACCCTACGGCGACACGAACTGGAGTGGTTCTACGAGGGAGGCGCTTCGGCGATCTTCCCGGACCTGTGGCAGCAGTACGTCGCCCCGATCCCGGTCCTCGAACGCGCCCGAATGATCGAGGCCTATCACCGCCGGCTCACCGACCCCGACCCCGACGTTCACCGCCCCGCAGCACGGGCATGGACGACGTGGGAGGCCGCCACCCTCACCCTGCACCCGGATGCCGACCTGGTCGCGTCGATGACCGCGCCGGACGCGGCCGTCGCCTTCGCCCGCATCGAGAACCACTACTTCCTCCACGGCGGCTGGTTCCGGGAGGGTCAGCTGATCGAGGACGTGGGACGTCTCCGCGACATCCCGGCGGTCATCGTGCAGGGCCGGTACGACGTCTGCACGCCGATGATGACGGCGTGGGATCTTCACGTCGCGTGGCCGGAGGCCGAGTTCGTCGTCGTCAACGACGCCGGTCACTCGGCGACCGAACCGGGCATCGCCGCCGCGCTGCGCGTGGCCACGGACCGGTTCGCGGCATCCTGAACACCTCCGCCGAGCGGACCCTCCCGAGCGGCTGATACGATGTCGGTGACGGAATGCCGATCGTGGCATTCCCGGCGTCGTTCAACGCATCCCTCGCCGCCTGCTCCCACCCAAGGCTGGCTGACATCTTCGTACGGCGATCCCGCGCGTGCACCCATGCGCGGGCCACCGATCGGCCCGATGGACCGGGCCCTGTATGCTCAGGACACTCTTCATGACGAACACGACTTTCGGCGCGCTCGGCGTGCCCACTTCCCTCGTCGACGCGCTTCGCGCCGACGGCAAGACCACCGCGTTCCCGATCCAGGTCGACACGCTCCCCGATACGCTCGCCGGGCGCGATGTGCTCGGCCGGGGCCGCACCGGCTCCGGCAAGACGCTCGCGTTCTCGATCCCGCTGGTCGCCCGCGTCGCAGCCTCGGTCGGCGGCGGCGCGCGCCACGATCGCATCCGCGGACTGGTCCTCGCGCCCACGCGGGAACTGGCCACTCAGATCGACGCCGTCCTGGCTCCGCTGGCTGGCGCCGTCGGCCTGACCACGACGACGGTCTTCGGCGGCGTGAACCAGAATCGCCAGGTGCGTGCCCTGCGCGCGGGCGTCGACATCGTCGTGGCGTGCCCGGGCCGCCTCGAGGACCTGATCGCGCAGGGTCACCTGTCGCTGGATTCGGTCGCGGTCACCGTGATCGACGAGGCCGACCACATGGCCGACCTGGGATTCCTCCCCGCCGTCACCCGCATCCTGGACAAGACGCCGCAGGGCGGCCAGCGGATGCTGTTCAGCGCGACGCTCGACAACGGTGTGGACAAGCTGGTGCGACGGTTCTTGCGCAACCAGGTGCTGCACTCGGTCGACGAAGCGCACTCGCCCGTCGCAGCCATGACCCATCACGTGTTCCACGTGGCCGGCACCGACGACAAGAAGGAGCTCGTGCGTACGCTGGCTTCCGGAACGGGCCGTCGCATTCTGTTCACCCGCACCAAGCACGCCGCCAAGAAGCTGGCCAAGCAGTTGACCGGGCAGGGCATCCCCGCCGTCGACCTGCACGGCAACCTGTCGCAGCCGCAGCGGGACCGCAATCTCGCGGCGTTCGCGTCCGCCCAGGCGAAGGTCCTGGTGGCCACCGACGTCGCCGCGCGCGGCGTGCACGTCGACGATGTCGAACTGGTCGTCCACGTCGACCCTCCCGTGGAGCACAAGGCGTATCTGCACCGGTCCGGCCGCACCGCGCGGGCCGGCGCGGCCGGCGCGGTGGTCACGGTCGTCCTGCCCGATCAGGCCGGAGACGTGAAGGCACTGCTGCGGAAGGCATCGATCACGGCGGAGCCCACGACGGTGACGGCGATGTCCACCGCCGTCACCGAACTCGTCGGTGAGGTGGCGGCGTACGTCACGCCGACGACGCCGCCCGCCGCGCAGCCCGGTCGCAGCCAGGGCGCCA
>NZ_JBKEAY010000137.1:0-13467 GCF_047972865.1 Microbacterium sp. | reverse complement strand
CGGCGCGGTCTTCGCGACCCTGACCGAGCTCGTCCTCATTCGCCCGCTCTACGAACGCCACATCGAGCAGGTGCTCGTGACCGTCGGCCTGTCGTTCGCCGCCGTTGCGCTGTTCGAGGGGATCTGGGGGACGGATGCCGTCAATGTCAGCGGTCCCGCCTGGCTGCGCGGCACGACCGAGGTGCTGGGCGCGCGCATTCCCAACACCTACTGGGTGCTCATGATCGCCGCCGCCGGCGTGCTGGGAGGGCTCGTACTGTTCCTGCGCAAGACCCGGTACGGCATGATCATCCGCGCCGGTGTCGAGAACCGCGCGATGGTCACCGCCCTCGGCATCGACGTGCGGCGCAGCTTCACGCTCGTGTTCGCGATCGGGGGAGCGGCAGCCGGGATCGGCGGCGTACTCGCGATGCACTGGTCCACGTTCGTCTCGGCCCACCTGGGTTCGACGCTGCTGATCTTCGCGTTCATCGTGACCGTCATCGGCGGTCTGGGCTCGCTCACCGGTGCGGCCATCGCGTCGGTGCTGGTGGCCGTGCTGCAGCAGTTCGCGAACTTCTACCTGGACGGCACCGGCGACTTCATCGTCGTGGCGCTGCTCGCGATCGTCCTGCTGGTGCGGCCGGCCGGCCTGCTGGGGAGGCAAGCATGACCGCGACCACCGGGATTCCCACGCTCGTGCCCGGACGGAAGGGCGCGTACCTGCCCTTCGTCGTGGGCGCCGGACTCGTGGTGCTGATGGCGGTGCTGCCGCTTCTGAACGTGTCGATACCCGGCATTCTGCCCGGCGCGACCTACACGCCGGGCAGCCTCGCCCTGATGTCGCTGTGCATGGTGTTCGCCGCGCTCGCCCTCTCGTACAACCTGCTGCTGGGCACGGCCGGCATGCTCTCGTTCGGCCATGCGCTGTACTTCGGCGCCGGCGCGTACGGGCTGGGGATCGCGCTGCAATACCTCGGGGTGCCGATGTGGCCGGGGGTGCTGATCGCGCTGGTCGGCGGACTGGTGATCGCGCTGCTGACCGGTGCCGTCGCGATCCGGGTCTCCGGCATCCCGTTCGCGATGGTCACGCTCGCTTTCGCGCAGGCCGGGTCGGTGCTCGTGCGCCGCAACCAGCAGGTCACCGGCGGCGAGGAAGGACTGCGGCTGCCGGTCGCGCAGGTCCCGGACTGGCTGGTCGGCGTCGTCAACACCCGCAACCTGTACTGGTTCGCCCTCGTCGTGCTCGTCATCGTCTACCTCGTCGTGCTGTGGGTGGATCGTTCACGCCTCGGACACCTCGCCGAGGCGACCCGCGAGAACGAACTGCGGGTGCGGGTGCTGGGCCTCCACCCGTACGGGGCGCGGCTGATGGTCTTCGTCGTCGCCGCCGGCTGCGCGTCGCTGGCGGGCGTCGCCTACATGCTGCTGCAGTCGGGCACCCAGCCGAACTCGGTGGGGGCGGATCTGACGATCACGGTGCTGGTGATGGTGGTGCTCGGTGGCGTCGGGTTCCGTTGGGGTGCCATTCTCGGAGGCGTGCTGTACACCCTTCTCGACCAGCGGCTGACGGTGCTGGCGCGCTCGGAGTGGATCCAGCAACTGCCCGACGTGCTGCACATCCCGCTGTCGGAGCCGTTGTTCCTGCTGGGTGTGCTGTTCATCCTCGTCGTGATGTTCCTGCCGGGTGGCCTGGCCGGAACCGCCGACGCGTGGCTCCGCCGCCGCCGGGGGGAGCGCACCCGCACCCAGCTGCACGAGCTCGACGACGCCGAGCTCGACGCGAGCGAGGAGGCGCGCACGTGACCGAGCCGGCGCACACCGCCGACGGCCCCCACACCGTGGGGCGCTGGCTCGCCGATCGCGCCGCCGCGTCTGGGCGGCGCATCGCGATCGACGACCGAGGCGTGACGATCACCTACGCGCGGCTGGACGCACGTGCGCGGGAGCTGGCGCTCCGGCTGCGTGCCGGCGGCTACGGCCCCGGCGATCGGGTCGCGACGGTGTCGGGCAACTCGATCGACCACGTGGTCGCCTTCCTCGCGGCGGCCCGCGTCGGCGCGGCGTTCGTACCGCTGTCCTGGCGGGCGACCCCGGTCGAGCTCAGCGACATGCTGGCGCGCACCGCGCCGGCCTTGGTGCTCGTCGAGGACGAATACGAGGGCCTGGCCGCCGCCGCCTTGCAGCGGCTCAACCGCCGGCCCCCGACCGCGGAACTGGGCACGACGGGCGTGGAGCAGGCGGTCCCCGCCCGGATCGATCCGGCCGCGCCGGCTCGGGCGGTGAGGGACGACGACGCTCTGCTGATCATCTTCACCTCTGGCAGTGAGTCCGCCCCGAAGGGTGTCGTGCTCAGTCACGCCAACTGCTTCTGGAACAACCATGCTCTCGCCGGCGCGCTGCCGCTGACAGGCGACGACGTCGTGCTGTCTATGCTGCCCCAGTTCCACGTCGCGGCGTGGAACGTGCAACCGCTGCTGGCGTGGCGGGTCGGCGCGACGGTCGTGCTGGAACGCTCCTTCCAGCCCTCACGCATTCTGCAGTTGATCGCCGATCGCGGGGTGACCGCGATGATGGGCGTGCCGACGCAGTACCGGCTGCTGGCCGACGACCCGCGCTTCGCCGCCGCCGCCGTGCGCGGCATCCGCCTCGCCCTCGTCGGCGGCGCGACCGTACCTGGCGACCTCGCCGAACGGTGGGCCGGCCACGGAGTGGCGTTGACCCAGGGGTACGGACTGACCGAGGCGGCGCCGAACGTGCTGTGGCTGCCTCCGGACGAATCCCGCAGCCACCCCGGCGCCGCCGGGTACGCGTATCCGGCGGTAGACGTGTGCCTGGCCGACCCGGCGACCGGCATGATCGTCGGCGGCGCCGGTGTGGGGGAGCTGTGGGTGCGGGGGCCGAGTGTGTTCGCCGGGTACCTGGACGATGCGCCGGCGACCGCGCGGGCCTTCGCCGACGGGGGGCTGCGCACCGGCGACATCGCGCGGCGCGACGACGACGGCCGGTACTGGATCGTCGACCGCCTCAAGGACATCTACATCTCGGGCGGCGAGAACGTCGCGCCCGCCGAAGTCGAGGCGGCACTGTGCCGGCACCCCTCGGTCGCCGACGCGGCCGTCGTCGGCGTACCCGACCCGGTATGGGGCGAGCGGGGCGTGGCCTTCATCGTGCGCGCCGAGGGCGCACGCCTCGGCGAGGACGAGGTGTTCGCCCACGCCCGTGAGAACCTCGCCGGATACAAGGTTCCCGTGCGCGTCGTGTTCGTCGACGCCGTGCCGCGGTCCACAATCGAGAAGCTCGCGCGGTCGCGCCTGAAGCGACGCGCGGCGGCGATGATGCAGGAGGAGAGCCATGACCACCGTTGACGATGCCGGCCCGACGGCGGGCCCGGTCACCTCGACCGCCGGGCGTCCGCTCACCAAGCGCGGGGAGGCGACCCGCCGCAAGCTGCTGGAAGCGGCCGAGCAGGTTTTCGCCGACCTCGGCTATCACGAGGCGTCCATCGTCAAGATCACCGAGCGTGCCGGCCTCGGCCTGGGCACGTTCTATCTGTACTTCGACGGCAAGCAGCAGATCTTCGAGGAGCTCGTCATCGACCTGAACCGGCGGGTGCGTCACTCCATGGCCCAAGCGATGGCCGGGGCCGGTGACCGCATCGCGGCCGAACGGGCCGGTTTCGAGGGCTTCTTCCGCTTCACCGCGGAACACCCGGCGCTTTACCGGGTGGTGCGCGAAGCCGAGTTCGTCTCACCCGACACGCTGCGGCTGCACTACACCCGCATCGTCGAGGGCTACGAGGCGGGGCTGCGGGCCGCGCAACAGGTCGGGGAGGTCGACACGGCGCTCGACCCCGAAGTGACCGCCTGGGCGCTGATGGGGGCCGGCGAACTGATCGGCATGCGTTACGTGCTGTGGGAGCGGGATGCCGAAGGCCGCCCGCCCGCCGACATCGACCCGGAGATCGTCGATCACGCCATGAGATTCATCCGCAACGCTCTCGCGGTGCAACAGGAAGGACCCGTCGATGACTGAGCAGGACCTGGCCGGGAGACGGGCGCTGGTCACCGGTGGTTCCAGCGGAATCGGGCTGGCGTGCGTGCGCGAGTTCGCGCGGCGGGGCGCGCACGTCACTGTCGCCGACATCAACGGGGACGCCGCCCGGGCCGTCGCCGCAGAGGTCGGCGGCCGGGCGTGGGTCGTGGATCTCAGCGACACGGCGACGCAGGAGTCGCTACGCCTGGACATCGACGTGCTCGTCAACAACGCCGGAATCCAGACCGTCGCCGCGATCCCCGAGTTCGACCCGGACCGGTTCCGGTTCATGCATCGTCTCATGGTGGAGTCGCCCTTCCTGCTCGTGCGGGCGGTGCTGCCGGGCATGTACGAACGCGGCTGGGGACGGATCATCAACATCTCCAGCGCCCACGGCCTACGTGCCAGCGCGTTCAAGGTGGCGTATGTGACCGCCAAGCACGCCCTGGAAGGGCTGTCGAAGGTCACCGCGCTAGAGGGCGGCGCGCACGGGGTCACGAGCAACTGCATCAATCCGGCCTATGTGCGCACGCCGCTGGTCGAGAAGCAGATCGCCGACCAGGCCGCCGTGCACGGCATCGCCGAATCGGAGGTCGTCGAGAAGATCATGCTCACCGAGACCGCCGTCAAGCGTCTGATCGAGGCGGACGAGGTCGCCTCGCTGGCCGGATGGCTCGCATCGGACCAGGCGGGAATGGTCACCGGCGCCAGCTACACGATGGACGGCGGATGGACGGCGCGGTGACGCACATCTACCGGACGGTGGACGTCCCCGTCGCGGGCGGCGATCTGCGCGTGGGGGTGTGGGACGTCCCGGGCGACGGGGCGCCCGCCGTCGTGCTGATCCACGGCGTGACCTCGTCGCACCTGGTGTGGCAGTGGGTCGCCCGAGCCCTGCCGGGGGTGCGCCTCATCGCCCCCGACCTGCGCGGCCGCGGCCGCAGCAGCGAGGTCGCAGGTCCCGCCGGCATGACCGCCCACGCCGAGGACCTATCGGCCGTGTTCGCGCACTTCGGGCTGGAACGGACCGTCGTGATCGGGCACTCCATGGGGGCGTTCGTGGCGGTCGTGTTCGCGCACCGTCATCCCGGCCTCGTCAGCCGCCTGCTGCTGATCGACGGCGGACTGCCGCTGGCGGCACCGCCCGGGCTGTCGCCCGACGACCTGGTCGCGGCGATCCTGGGGCCGACGGCGGCGCGGCTGGATCTGAGATTCGCCGACACGGCCGACTACCTGGCCTTCTGGCGCGAGCACCCGGCCTTCGGCGACGAGATGACTCCCGAACTGGAACGCTACTTCGGCTACGACCTGGTGCGCGACGGCGACCTCATGCGCCCCGCGACCAGCTACACCACCACGGTCGAGGACACCGTCGACCTCAACACCGGAACGGCACTGATCGACGCGTTGGCGGCGCTGCGGCATCCGGTCCGGTTCGTCACGGTGCCCCGCGGGCTGCGGAACGAGGAGCCGGGACTGTATCCCCCCGCTGTGCTCGATGCGCTGCTCGCACCACACCCCGGCGTCCAGCACGAGCGTTGGGACGGGTTCAACCACTACACGGTGGTCATGTCCGAAGACGGTGCCGCCGCCGTCGCCCGGGTCATTCGCACAGCCCTCGCTCGCTGACCCCCGCCTCCGGTCATCACGGCTCCCCGGTGCCCTCCGCCTCCCAGCGGCCCCGGGCGGAGGCCTTCGCGTTGTCTGGGACGGGGGACGGAGGGGGCGCGTCTGCAGGCGAGGGTGCGGGGCAGCGGGAGTGTGGTCAGCGGCGGCGGACGGAGTGGATGCGCGTCGTGAGCTGGTGGGCGTGGGCGAGCAGGGTGCGTCCGAGCCCTGGCAGCCGGTCGGGGCCGAACCGGAACTCGACTCCGGTCAGACTCAGCGCCCACTCGGGCCGGTGGGCGTGGTCGAACACGGCCGCCCCCATGCCCCACGAGCCCTCGACGATCAGTCCGGGGTTCACGGCGTAGCCGCGTTCGTGCGTCTCCGCCAGCCGCGGCCGTAGCGCGCCCGCATCGTGGGAACGCCCCCAGCGGTCGCCAAGCTCCGGATGCCGCTCCAGGTAGGCGTCGACCTCGTCGTCGGGCACGAAGGCGAGGATCGCCAGGCCCGCCGAGGCGACCCCGAGGGGAAAGCGCACGCCCTCGCTGAGCACGAACGAGCGGATCGGGAACGACCCCTCCTCGCGCAGCAGGCACACCGTCTCGTCGCCGCGGCGCACCGACAGGAACGCGCTCTCCTCCGTGCGCACGGCCAGGGATCGGACGATGTCGCGGGCCAGATGCGTGATGTCGTACCGGGATGCCGCCGCCGAACCCATGAGGAACAGCTCCGGTCCCGGCAGCCACCGCGCGGTGTGCTCGTCCTGATCGACCAGGCCCTCGGCACGCAGCGCCGACAGCAGCCGATGCGCCGTCGACCGCGACAGGTCGGCATCGCGCGCCAGCTCCTGCACGCCGCGGCCGGCGTCACCGGCTGCGGTCACCAGGCGCAGCAGCGCGGCCGCGCGCGCGATCGCCTGCGCCCCCGGCACCATCGCTCGTTCCATAATGTGGACACTACGCGGATGGCTTCCCACATGGCAAGCGACGGATTGCCCGCCGCGGCTCGACGGACCGATCCTGGGGAGGACCCGGTGCGAACCGACACGAAGGAGTGCGCTGTGATCGACAAGACGATCCCGACGGCGGTCGCCGCCGTCGCCGACATCCCCGACGGGGCCTCGCTCGCCGTCGGCGGGTTCGGCCTGTCCGGAAACCCGATCGCGCTCATCGACGCGCTGCTGGCACAGGGCACCACCGACCTGTCGATCGTGTCCAATAACTGCGGCGTCGACGACTGGGGCCTGGGGGTGCTGTTGAACGCCAAGCGCATCCGCAAGATGACCTCGTCGTACGTCGGCGAGAACAAGGAGTTCGAGCGGCAGTTCCTCTCGGGCGAACTGGAGCTGGAACTGACCCCGCAGGGCACCCTGGCCGAGAAGCTGCGCGCCGGGGGATCGGGTATCGCTGCCTTCTACACCCAGACCGGCGTCGGCACGCAGGTCGCCGAGGGCGGTCTGCCACGCCGCTACGCAGCCGACGGCAGTATCGCCGTCGCCTCGCCCGCCAAGGACGTCCGCACCTTCGCTCTGGGGGGCCGTGAGGGTGAGTACGTCCTCGAGGACGCCATCGTCACCGACTTCTCACTCGTCCACGCCCTGCGCGGCGACCGGCACGGCAACCTGGTGTTCAACAAGGCTGCCCGCAACTTCAACCCGCTCGCGGCCATGGCCGGCCGGGTGTGCATCGCCCAAGTGGAGGAACTGGTCGAACCGGGGGAGTTCGACCCCGACACGGTTCACCTCCCGGGCGTCTACGTGCACCGCATCGTCGAGGTGGGCACCGACATCGACAAGCGCATCGAGCGCCGGACCGTCTCGGAAGGGGCCTGACATGGTGTTGAACCGCAATGAGATGGCCGCGCGGGCCGCGGCCGAACTGACCGACGGCTCGTACGTCAACCTGGGGATCGGCCTGCCGACCCTCGTGCCGAACTTCGTGCCGGCCGGCGTGACGGTCGTGCTGCAGTCGGAGAACGGCATCCTCGGCGTCGGGCCGTATCCCACCGCCGATGCCGTCGACCCCGACCTCATCAACGCTGGCAAGGAGACCGTGACGACCCTGCCGGGGGCGGCGTTCTTCGATTCGTCGACGAGTTTCGGCATGATCCGCGGCGGCAAGATCGATGCCGCCATCCTCGGTGCCATGCAGGTGTCGGCCACCGGAGACCTCGCGAACTGGATGATCCCCGGCAAGATGGTCAAGGGCCCCGGCGGCGCGATGGACCTCGTCCACGGTGCCGGCACGGTGATCGTGCTGATGGAGCACGTCGCCAAGGACGGTTCGGCGAAGATCGTCGACGAGTGCTCGCTGCCGCTGACCGGCCGCGGCGTCGTGGACCGCATCATCACGGACCTGGCCGTCATCGACGTGACCGGCGACGGGCTCGTTCTCGTCGAGGTAGCACCCGGGGTCACCGTCGACGAGGTCGTCGCCGCCACCGAACCCGAACTCATCGTCTCCGACGCGCTGAAGGAGCTGTCATGACCGCCGCCGACATCGTCGTCGTCGCCGCCGCGCGCACCCCACAGGGGCGTCTGAAGGGACAGCTGGCCGCCTTCACCGCTCCGCAACTGGGCGGGTTCGCCATCGCGGGTGCGCTGGCGAAGCGCAGCATCCCAGCGACGGCGGTGGATGCCGTCATCATGGGGCAGGTGCTTCCCGCCGGCTCCGGCCAGAACCCGGCCCGCCAGGCATCGATCGCCGCCGGCATCGGCTGGGACGTGCCGGCCTCATCGGTCAACAAGGTGTGCCTGTCCGGTCTGACGGCGATCATCGACGCCAAGCGCATGATCGCCTCGGGAGATGCCACCGTCGTCGCCGCCGGCGGCATGGAGTCGATGACCCGCGCACCGCACCTGCTGATGGGCTCGCGCGACGGGTGGACCTACGGGTCGGTCGAGGTCCTCGACCACATGGCCTTCGACGGGCTCACCGACGCATATGACCGTGAGAGCATGGGCGCCTCGACCGAGCGCCTCAACCCTCGCTTCGAGGTCACTCGCGAAGCGCAGGACCGCGTCGCAGCACTCTCGCACCAGCGGGCTGCGGCGGCACAGGCGGGCGGGGTTCTCGATGCCGAGCTGGTGGCGATCGCCGTGCCCCAGCGCAAGGGGGACCCCGTGCTGGTGACGGCGGACGAAGGCGTGCGCCCCGACACCACCGCGGAGTCGCTCGGAGCCTTGCGACCGGCGTTCGCCGCCGACGGTACGATCACCGCGGGCAACGCCTCGCAGATCTCCGACGGGGCGGCGGCGGTGGTGCTCACGACACGCGCACACGCCGACGCGAACGGCTGGTCCGTGCTGGCGGTGGTCGGCGCAGCCGGCCAGGTCGCCGGGCCCGACAACTCACTGCACGCACAGCCGGCCCGCGCGATCGAGGCGGCCCTGGCGAAGCAGCATATGACGGCATCCGACCTCGACCTCGTGGAAATCAATGAGGCCTTCGGAGCGGTCGTGGTGCGGTCGCAGTCCGAACTCGGTGTCGATGAGGAGATCGTGAACATCCACGGCGGCGGCATCGCGATCGGGCATCCGATCGGCGCCTCGGGTGCGCGGCTGGTCGTGCACGCGGCGCACGAACTCGTCCGTCGAGGCTCCGGCGCCGCTGCGGTGGGGCTGTGCGGCGGTGGCGGCCAGGGCGAAGCGGTGATCCTCACCCGGTGAGACGCCGCCGACGGGGCGGTGGCGCGGGACTCAGCGTCGCAGTTCGGCCGCGAGAAGCTTGTGCTCCCGCCCGGAGATCGGCGAATCCGCGGGTGCGAGCCGCCCCTGGGTTGCGCGCCTTGTGTCGACGGCGGCGCCGACCGCCAGCGCTAGCGTGATCCCCCAGCTCAGCCAGGCCAAGGCGGTGCGCCACGTGAACCCGGCATCCGGGTTCTTGCCTTCGCGCAGCAACGTCAGACCCGCCGTGAGGACGGAGAACAGCCCGGTTCCGAACAGGTATTTGCGCATGGCCTCCACGGTACCCGTCCCGGGAGGCCACGCGCTCGCTAGGGTGGAACCGACCGCGGTTGTGGGTACCCGCGGTTGAGGGGAGTCCACGTGACAGTCGCCGACTTCGTCGTCGTTTCCAATCGGCTTCCCGTCGACCGCGGTGACGACGAGGACGCCCTGTGGCGTCAGTCCCCGGGCGGTCTTGTCGCGGCGCTCGAGCCGGTCATGCAGGCGGTGGGCGGCGCCTGGGTGGGCTGGCCCGGCCAGGCCGACCTCGACATCGCACCGTTCACGTTCGACGGGATGCAGTTGGTTCCCGTTGCGCTGTCGGCGGCGGACATCGAACTCTACTACGAGGGCTTTTCCAACGACACCATCTGGCCGCTCTACCACGACGTGATCGCCGCCCCCAGCTTCCACCGGACCTGGTGGGAGGTGTACGCGGCCGTCAACCGCCGGTTCGCGGACGCGGCGGCGGCAGCGGCCGCCGTCGGGGCCACCGTGTGGGTGCACGACTATCAGCTCCAGCTGGTGCCTCGGATGCTGCGGCAGCTGCGTCCCGACCTCACGATCGGCTACTTCCATCACATTCCCTTCCCCGCATATGGCCTGTACTCGCAGTTGCCGTGGCGGCGCCAGGTGCTCGACGGGCTGCTCGGTGCCGACGTGATCGGGTTTCAGCGTGTCGCGGATGCCGGCAACTTCGCCCGCGCGGTGCGCCGCGTGTTCGGCTACGAGACCAAGTCGGGGTCGATCCGCGTGCCCGAGGCGGCCGGGGGAGTCCGGACGGCCGTCGCCAAGGCGTACCCGATCTCCATCGACACGTCGCTGTACGACGACCTGGCCCGGCGTCCCGAGATCCAGGCTCGCGCGAAAGAGATCCGCGCGAGCCTCGGCGATCCGGCGACGATTCTCCTCGGGGTCGACCGCCTCGATTACACCAAAGGCATCCGGCATCGGCTGAAGGCGTTCGGCGAGCTTCTGACCGACGGCCGGTTGTCGGTCGAGGACGCAACCCTGGTGCAGGTGGCCAGCCCCAGCCGCGAGAGGGTGGGTGCGTACATGCAGTTGCGCGACAAGATCGAGCTCGCCGTGGGCCGGATCAACGGCGACTTCGACACCGTGGAGCGTTCCGCCGTGCGGTACCTGCACACGTCGTACCCCCGCGAGGAGATGGTGGCGCTGTACCTGACGGCCGACGTCATGCTCGTCACGGCGCTCCGCGACGGCATGAACCTCGTGGCCAAGGAGTACGTGGCCAGCCGCGTCGACGGTCGCGGGGTCCTCGTGCTCAGTGAGTTCGCCGGCGCGGCGGATGAGCTGACGCAAGCGGTGAAGGTCAACCCTCACGACATCGACGGGCTGAAGGACGCCATCGTCACCGCTGTGGAGATGTCCGACGTCGAGCAGCGCCGCCGGATGCGGTCGCTGCGGCGCCGGGTGCGCGACAACGACGTCACCCGCTGGTCGGAGCGCTTCCTCGTCGACCTGGACCGTGTCCGAAGGGAGCGCACCGCATGAGCGCCGCGCTGGAGATGCTCGCTGCGACCGACCAGCTGCTGGTCGCCCTCGACTTCGACGGCACGCTGTCGGAGCTGGTCGACGATCCGATGACCGCACGCATGACGCCCGCGGCCCGCGCCGCGGTGGACGAGCTGCGCGACACACCCGGCACCGTCGTCGCGCTCGTGTCCGGTCGGAGCCTGCACGACCTGCGTGAGATCGCCGAACACACCGACGGATCCGACGTCGTGCTGGCCGGGTCGCACGGCGCGGAGTTCTGGATGCCGGGTTCGGGGCGGGCGGCGCAGGGCGAGGATGCCGCCGACGCCGCGCTCCGCGGCACGTTGCGCGCTGAGGCGGAGACGCTCACCGCCAACTTGCACGGCGTGTGGATCGAACCGAAGACTTTCGGTTTCGGCGTGCACACCCGGCGGGCGCTGCCGGCCGACGCTGAGCGCGCGCACGAGGTCGTCGGCGGCCTGGTACGCGAACGCGCACCGCACTGGCGGCGGCGGGTGGGGCACAACATCACCGAGTACGCCTTCCGTGCCGAGGGCAAGGACACTGCCGTCGCGCAGCTGCGCGAACAGGTGGGCGCCACCGCGGTTCTGTTCGCCGGCGACGACGTCACCGACGAGGACGCCATTGCCTCACTGCAGCCCGGTGACCTCGGCATCCGCGTCGGCCCGGGACCGTCGTCGGCTCGGGTGCGGGTCGCTGACATCGATGAACTTGCAGCGACGCTCACCCGGCTCGCGCGGCTGCGCACCCTCCGCCGTGCCCAGGCCTGACCGTCAGCGTCGCGAGGCGGGCGGGGCGCACCGGCGGGCCGCCCCGCGGGAATAGACTCTCCTTCATGCCCACAGGAGACGACACCATCGACATCAAGCCCCGCAGTCGCGCGGTCACCGACGGCATCGAAGCGACCACCTCACGCGGCATGCTCCGCGCCGTCGGCATGGGCGACGACGACTGGGACAAGCCCCAGATCGGCATCGCCTCGAGCTGGAACGAGATCACGCCGTGCAACCTGAGCCTGGACCGGCTCGCGCAGGGGGCCAAGGAAGGCGTGCACGCCGGCGGCGGATATCCGTTGCAGTTCGGCACGGTCTCGGTGTCGGACGGCATCTCGATGGGCCACGAGGGCATGCACTTCTCACTGGTCAGCCGCGAGGTCATCGCCGACTCGGTCGAGACGGTGGTCAGCGCGGAGCGGCTCGACGGGACGGTGCTCCTGGCCGGGTGCGACAAATCCATCCCCGGGATGCTGATGGCCTCGGCGCGTCTGGATCTGGCCAGTGTGTTCCTCTACGCGGGGTCCATCGCCCCCGGCTGGGTGAAACTGTCGGACGGCACCGAGAAGGACATCACGATCGTCGACTCGTTCGAGGGCGTCGGGGCCTGTCTGGCCGGCCGCATGAGTGCCGCCGACCTCAAGCGCATCGAGTGCTCGTTCGCGCCGGGCGAGGGCGCCTGCGGCGGGATGTACACGGCCAACACGATGGCGTCGGTCGCCGAGGCGCTGGGCCTCAGCCTGCCGGGCTCGGCCGCGCCGCCGTCGGCGGACCGTCGCCGTGACGTCTACGCACACCGCTCCGGTGAGGCCGTCGTCGAAATGCTCCGCCAGGGCATCACGACCCGCGACATCCTCACCCCGGAAGCGTTCGAGAACGCCATCGCCCTCGCGATGGCGTTGGGCGGGTCGACCAACGTGGTGCTGCACCTGCTCGCGATCGCCCACGAGGCCGAGATCGAACTGAGTCTGCACGACTTCAACCGCATCGGCGACAAGGTGCCCCACGTGGCCGACATGAAGCCGTTCGGGGCCTATGTCATGAACGACGTGGACCGCCACGGCGGCATCCCGGTCATCATGAAGGCGATGCTCGATGAGGGCCTGCTGCACGGCGACGCGCTGACGGTCACGGGCAAGACCCTCGCCGAGAACCTGCGCGAGCTCGACCCCGCCCCGATCGACGGAACCGTGATCCACACGTTCGACGACCCGATCCACGCGACCGGTGGACTGACCATCCTGCACGGCTCGATGGCGCCGGAGGGCGCCGTCGTGAAGTCGGCCGGGTTCGACGCCGACGTGTTCGAGGGGCCGGCCCGCGTGTTCGAGCGGGAACGCGGCGCCCTCGATGCGCTGGCGGCCGGGCAGATCGAGGCCGGCAGCGTCGTCGTCATCCGGTACGAAGGGCCCAAGGGCGGGCCCGGGATGCGCGAGATGCTGGCGATCACGGCGGCCATCAAGGGCGCGGGGCTCGGTAAAGATGTACTACTGTTGACGGACGGTCGATTCTCCGGCGGCACAACCGGCCTGTGCATCGGCCACATAGCACCCGAAGCGGTGGACGCAGGTCCCATCGCCTTCGTGCGCGATGGTGATCTGATACGGGTCGATA
>NZ_JBKEAY010000135.1:0-39329 GCF_047972865.1 Microbacterium sp. | reverse complement strand
GCTCGATGTCGTCGAGGTTGGCAAGACCCAGGCGCTCGATCTGCGGCATCTCGTCGGGCCAGCGGTTCATGCCGTTCTCGGTGCCGTGCGTCAGGCTCGACTCGCAGAAGCCGCCGTTGCGGCCCGATGCCGCCCATCCGACCCGGTTCGCCTCGATCACGACGACCTTGCGGCCCGGATCGCGCTCGACGGCGCGCAGCGCGGTCCACAGACCGGTGTAGCCGCCGCCGATGACGACCAGGTCGCAGCTCGTGGTGCCCCGCAGCGGCGCGCGGTCCGGGCGCAGGGAGCGGGGGGTGTCGTCGGTCCAGAACACCCCCGTCCGGGTCTGCTCGAGGCTGTGGTCGATGACGGATGCCGAGGGCACACGCCTCTCGAAGACGGTGGTTCCCACGGGTATCACTTCCTTCGGGTCGGTTGGTGGTTGGGGCGGGTCGGGGGCGAGTGGTGGGTCTGGTCGGGCGCTGGTTGGGCTGGTCGGGTGGTGGTGGCTGCGCTGGTCGGGCGGTGGTGTGGTGCCGTGCGTGCGGCGGCGTCAGGCGTCGGCGGCAGCGTAGACGCGTTCGCCCTCCACGAAAGTCTGCAGCACTCTGGTCGCGCCGATGAGGTCGGCGGGGCCGTCGAACGGGTCGCGGTCCAGCACCGCCAGATCGGCGAACTTGCCGACCTCGATCGTGCCGGTGACGGCATCCAGGTGGTTCACCCACGCCGAACCGGCGGTGTACGCCACGAGAGCTGTCCCCAGGTCGATCGCCTGTTCGGGGAGGAACGGGGTCTCCTCGCCCTCTTCGTACCCGGGGGCGGGCATGCGGTTCACGGCGGTATGGATCGCGGCGAGCGGGTCGGGGGAGGTCACCGACCAGTCGCTTCCGGCGGCCAGCACGGCGCCCGAACGCAGCAGATCGCCGAACGGGTACTGCCACGCCGCGCGGGTCGGTCCGAGGAACGGCAGGGTGAGTTCGACCATCTGCGGCTCCAGAGTCGCCCACAGCGTCTGCATGTTCGCCGCCACCTGGAGCCGCCGGAACCGAGGGATGTCGTCGGGGTGGACGACCTGCAGGTGCGCGATGTGGTGGCGGTGGTCACCTCGGCCGTTGCGGGCGACGGCGTGTTCGACAGCGTCGAGGCACTGCCGCACGGCGCGGTCGCCGATGGCGTGGAAGTGCACCTGGAAACCTGCGGCATCCAGCAGGGGCACGGCCTCGTTGAGCACCTCGGGTGCGACGAACGAGATGCCGGAATTGTCGGTGGGGTGCCCGTGGCCGTCGCAGTAGGGTTCCAGCAGCGATGCCGTGAAGTTCTCGGGAACGCCGTCCTGCATGATCTTGACGCTCGTGGCCGCGAACCGGCCACCACGGTAGCGTTCGCGGCGTTCGATCAGCGACGGGATCTGCTCCAGGCCCTTCGTGCGATCCCACCAGATCGCCCCCACGACGCGCGCGGTCAGGGTGTTGTCGGCGGCGGCCTTCAGATACGCGGGACCAGGGTCGCCGGCGTCGCCGTACGGACCGACGATCGCATCCTGCCACGCCGTGATGCCGAACGAGTGCAGGTGACGCTGAGCCACCAGCAGCGCCTCGGTGAGCCGCTCCAGCGGCTCTTCGGGCAGCAGGCGGTTCACGAGCGACATCGCCCCCTCGTGCAGGGTGCCGCTGGGCGCACCGTCCGGCAGTCGCTCGATGCGGCCGTCGGCGGGGTCGGGGGTGTCGTGGTCGATGCCGGCCCGGGTCAGGGCGGCGGTGTTGACCCACGCGCCGTGACCGTCGCGGTTGGGAAAGAATGCCGGACGGTCGCCGGTGACGGCATCCAGCGCCTGCGCCGTCGGGGTGCCGCCGGGGAACGCCGACATCTGCCATCCGCCGCCGAGGATCCACTCGTCGCCCGGGTGCGCCGCCGCGTACGCGCCGATAGCGTCGAGGTACGCCGATGCCGTCGACAGCGGTGCCAGGTCGCACCGCAACATGTCCAGACCGCCCCACACCGGATGGACGTGCGCGTCCTGGAACCCCGGAACCAGCAGGCGCCCGGCGAGGTCCACCACCTCGGTGCGCGGGCCGATGAGATCGCGCACCTCATCGCCGCCGACCGCGGTGATGCGACCGTCGGTCACCGCAATCGCCGTCGCCCGCGAGCGCACGGTGTTGCTCGTGTGCACCGCCCCGCCCGCACACACCAGATCCGCCTGCGTCACGCCATCATCTCCTCACCGCTTCGGACCCGCATCGTTCGTCCCCATCCCGTCCTGCTCCACCCCCCGCACTCGGCGAGACCGCACTTGCGCGGTCGAGACCGTGTGTATTACTCATGGTCTCGATCCTCCAGCTGCGGTCTCGCGGAATCGGGGGAGGCCGGATGCCGGGAACCCGGGGAACATCAGCCGCCGGTCATGGTGCGGGCGATCTGGGTGGCGGAGTCTCCGGCGCGGCGCAGGACGAGGGCGACGACGGCGAGGGCGACCAAGGTCAGCAGTAGCATGACGGTCGACACCGCGGCGATCTCCGGTCGCAGCCCCGAACGCACGGCGCTCAAGACGTACACCGGCCACGGCGTGGCGCCCGAGACCTGCACGAATGCCGCGATGATCGTGTTGTCGAGGCTCAGCGTGAACGCCAGCAGGAAGCCGGCCAGCACGGCCGGCATCGCCAGCGGCAGCGTCACCCGGAGGAAGGTCGTCACCGGCGGCGCGTACAGATCCGACGACGCCTCTTCCAGGTTGGCCTCTTGGCCGACGAGGCGTGCGCGCACGATGTACGAGACGACGGCGGTCGCGAACAGCGAACTTCCGATCGACAGGCGTGTATAGCCATCGTTGAAGATGGAGAGTCCGGCATCCTGCCCGAGAAACACGAACCACGGCAGGAGCGACACGGCATCGACGATCTCGGGGGTCACCGACACCAGCAGGAGGAGCACGAGAAACCAGCCCACCCACCGGCCCGGGAAGCGGGCCATCGCGATGCCCGCGAGGGTGCCCAGGGCCGTCGCGATGACGGCGGCGATCGCGGCGGTGATGACCGAGACCCGCACGGCGTTCTGCACGGCGGGTTTGTTGAGAATGGTGCCGAACGCGTCCAGGCCGAACCCATCGAACGACACCAGCAGTCGCCCGGTGTTGAACGAGTACACGACGATCACGATGATCGGAGCGAACAGGAACAGCAACACCAGCACGCCCCACACGGTGAGGAGGAGGTCGGACCAGGAACGGCCCCGTCGACGCGCAATGGGGATGCTCGACCGGGTGCGGGCGATGGTCTCAGTGGCGGTCTGTGTCATGAGGCAACCTCCGTCCGTTCCGGCGAAGCCGGGCCGGGAGACCCTCCGGTGTCGATTGCGACGCGCTGACGTGCGCGCAGCGGGAGGCTCACCAGCCACATCAGCAGCGCCGCCGCCCCGATCGTCACGGCGATCAAGAGCATGAGCACGACGGCCATCGCCGAGCCGAGCGCCCAGTTCTGTGCGGTCTGGAACTGGCTGGCCACGAGCTGCCCGACCATGTTGCCGCTGGCACCGCCCAGCACCGTCGCGGTGATGTAGTCACCCATCAGCGGGATGAACACCAGCAGCACACCGGCGATGATGCCCGGGCGCGACAGCGGCAGCGTCACCCGCAGGAACGTCGAGAACCGGCCCGCGCCGAGGTCCTTCGAGGCTTCACGCACCGCCGGGCCGACACGGTCGAATGCGACGAATAGCGGCAGGATCATCAGCGGCAGGTAGTTGTACACGACGCCGATCAGCACCGCGGTGCGGGTGTAGAGCAGGTCGAGTGGACCATTCATGAGGCCGGCCGACTGCAGGAGGGTCGAGGCCCATCCCTCCGGGGCGAGGATCACCTGCCAGCCGATCGTGCGCACCAGGAAGTTCGTCCAAAACGGCACGAGCACCAGGGCGAGCAGGAGCCCGCGCCGTTCCGGGCGCACCTTGAAGGCCATCCAGTAGGCCACCGGCGCGCCGATGAGAAAGCAAAGGATCGTGCCGAGAACCCCGACCCAGAGCGTGTTCATGAACACCGCGACGAACGTGGGAGAGAGCGCTTCGAGATAGCGGTCGAACGACAGCACATCGTTGGCGTGCGTCCCGAAGACGCCGGGCTTGTAACCGAAGCTGAACCACACCACCATACCCACGGGGGCGACGAAGAAGATCAGCAACCACACCCACGCGGGGACCGCGAGGGCAGCACCGGTCGAGCGTCTAGGCACCCGCGGCGGCCTTCATTTCGTTCCAGATCTCCACCCGCACCGTTTGCGAGTCGTTGAGCTCCTGCTCGTGCATCGTGGCCAGTTGCGCGTCGGTGAAGAAGATGAAGTCGAGCAACTCCATGCCTTCCGCCTCCGCCTCGGCTTTGGTGTCCTTACCGCCGACGTTGTACCCGATGTAGTCGAGGTTCAGGTACTGGTTTTCGGGTGCCATGGAGTAGTTGATGAAGGCGTGCGCGGCTTCCGGGTGCGGTGCGCCCGCCGCAATGGCCCAGTTGTCCATCCACAGTTCTGTGACCGGACCGGGCAGCACCCACTGCCACCGATCCGGCTCGCTCGACGCCAGGATTCCCAGTCGTGCATCGCCGTTCCACGCTTGCACGAGCGTCTGGGTCCCCTGCGGGATCGCGTTCGTACCGGGGTACGAGTCGAAGGCCGAGATGTGCGGCGCGATCTCGTTCACCAGGAACTGGCGGCACGCGTCGAGCTCGCCGGCATCCTGCGTGTTCCAGTCCAGATCGTTGGCCCAGAAGTACGCGCCGACGACGCCGGCCGGATCGTCGGACATCGAGGTCTTGCCGCTGGCTTCGTTCTGTGCGGCGTCGAAGAAGTCCGCCCAGGTGGTCAGCTCACGCGTGATGACGTTCTTGTCGTAAACGAACCCGGTGGTTCCCCATGCCTTGCAGACCGTGTAGTCGTTGGTCGGGTCCCACGCACGACCCAGCGCCGTCGGATCCATGGCCGACAGGTTCGGGAGCAGATCCTTGTTCAGCGGCATCAGCAGCCCGTTCTCGATCATCTGCGGCACGAACACTCCCGTCGGCACAACGATGTCGTAGCCGGAGGTGCCTTTCGCGGCGATGAGCTTCGCGATCAGCTCCTCGTTGGAACTGTACGAGTCGAGCGAGATCTTCGGCCCGAGCGAGGAGGTGAACGTCGAGATGACGTCGGGGGAGTCGTAGTCGCCCCACGTGTAGACCGACAGCGAGTCTTCCAGTGCGCCCCCGGAGGCCTGCGCGGTCGGCGAGGTCTGACCGCCGCCCGACGTGCAGGCTGCCAGGAACGCGGTTCCGCCGGCGAGGGCGGCAAGGCTCAGTAGCCGGCGACGCGACAACTCCTTCGCGATGATCGGCACGGCGCCGGCGGGGGCGAGGACGCGGAACGGAGTGGGGATGTCGGACATGCGATGCCTCCTGGTCGGGTGCGGTGGGTCATTGCGTGGGCGGGGGGACGTACCCGCCCGCCTGGGCTGCCGTGTCGGCGGGGAAGAGAAGAACGTGCTCGGCCGCCCAATGGCACGCCACGCGGTCGCCCAACCGCAGGCCGAGGGCTTCGGGCGTGGGGCGGCGGGCAATGATGCTCTGGTCGTCGCCGAGGCGGACGAGATACTGCATCGTCTCGCCGAGGTGCGAGATGCCGATGAGTTCCCCGGTGGTCGAGTTCACGCCGTTCGTGCTGGGCGTCGAGACCCGCTCGATCCGCACGTTCTCGGGGCGCACGGCCGCCTCCGCACGGTCAGTGCCGTGCAACGCGGCGGGTGCGGCCACGGTCACGTGGGGGCTCGTCACCGTGGTGCCGTCGCCGCCCAGCGGCCCGCGGAAGAAGTTCTGCTGCCCGACGAACGCGGCGACGTAGGCCGAGGCGGGGCGGGAGTACACCGTGTCGGCATCTGCCAGCTGTTCGATGCGACCGGCGCGCATGATCGCGATGCGGTCGCTCATCGACAACGCCTCGCCCTGGTCGTGCGTGACGAACACGAACGTGATGCCGAGGTGGGACTGCAGCAGCTTCAACTCCAGCTGCATCTCTTCGCGCAACTGCCGGTCGAGCGCCCCCAGCGGTTCGTCCAGCAGCAGCACCGAGGGGCGGTTCACGAGGGCGCGCGCGAGGGCTACGCGTTGCTGCTGCCCACCCGACAACTGGGTGGGCGTACGATCGGCGAAGCCTCGCATCTGCACCATGTCCAGCGCATCGGTGACGCGTTCGCGGATCGCAGCCTTGGGGGTGCGGCGCTGCTGCAGGCCGTAGGCGACGTTTTCGGCAATCGACATGTGCGGGAACAGCGCGTACGCCTGGAACACCGTGTTGACGTCGCGTTTGAAGGGGGGGACACCCACGACACTGCGTCCGGAGATCTCGATGTCGCCCGCGTCGGGCTGCTCGAACCCGGCGATCATCCGCAGCGTGGTGGTCTTCCCACAGCCGGATGGACCCAAGAGGGAGAGGAACTCGCCCGGTTCGATCCGCAACGAGAGGTCGTCCACGGCGGCTTGGTCGCCGTAACGTTTGGTCACTCCACTGATCACCACTGATCCGCGGGAGAGGTGGGTGTCGTTGTGTCTGATCGTCGATTCGGGTGCCGACGTCACTGGCTGCTCCGCTCCTGCGCTCCTGGGTGGAGCGTCCCGTCATTCAATACGTCCGGGCGCTGGATTGCAACGGTTGCGCAGGCGTGCCGGACGATACCCCTTGTGAAGCAGGTCGTTCGGACAGACCGTCTGGCTGACCATAACGAGTAGATAACACGTCGGCCCGGGTCGACCGGGGTCAGCGGGAGAAGGCAGCGCGCACCTCGTCGTGGGGGAGGGCGTAGCTGACGTGGTCGTCGCGTCCGGCAAGGTCCTCGGCGGCGGTGAGGGCGTTCAGCACGGCCTCCTCGACCGCCTGCACCGTGGCGGTGTAGAACGGGTCGATCCGGCCCCACGGAATGAACGACAGGCTGTCCACCGCGCGCGTGTCGGCCATGTTCGACACCAGGGCGCCGGTGTTGCCCGTGGAGAACGCGAGGAAGATGTCGCCCGAGAAGTGGCCCCCGGTCGTGCCGGTGCGGGCGAGTCCGAGCGGTACCCGCCGGGCCAGCGCCGCGCACTGGCCCGGCAGCAGCGGGGCGTCGGTGGCGACGTCGACGATGACACTGCCCGCGCCCGCTACCGACCGGGCACGCTCGCCCTCGGCGACGAACCAGGACGCGTCTTCGATGGGAGCCGGAGCGGCCGACTGCGCCCCGAGCCGCCGCCCGGCGACGGCGAACTCCGCGCGCGAGCCGAAGTTGGCCTGCAGGAACACGCCAACGGTGTACTGCCGGTCATCGTAGGAGACGATGCGCGATGCCGTGCCCGACCCGCCCTTGAATCCGTAGCAGTTCATTCCGGTGCCGCCGCCGACGTTGCCCTCAGCCAGCGGTCCGCTCCCGGTCGCATCCAGTGCCGCGATCGCGTGGTCGCTCGTGACGTGGTCGCCGTTGATCTGGTTGAGGTAGCCGTCCCAGGTCTCGGCGACCACCGGCAGCATCCACTGCACGGACGCCTCGGGGTGGTGTCGGTGCATCCATTGGTCGACACCGCGGTGCACGGCGCCGACCGAGTGCGAGTTGGTGATCGCGATCGGCGTGGAGAACATGCCGGCCTCGTCGATCCAGGTGCGGCCGGTCATCTCGCCGTTGCCGTTGAGGGAGAAGGTCCCCGCCGCGACCGGCACGCCCGCGCCGTCGCGTCCGCGGGGGAGGATCGCGGTGACCCCGGTGCGTGCGACCCGCGCGTCGCCGGGCGCGCCCTCGACGAGGGTGGTGTAGCCGACCTGGACGCCGGGGACATCGGTCAGGGCGTTCCAGGCGCCCGGTGTTCCCTCGAGCGGAAAACCGAGGTCGCGTGCGCGCGGTCGGTCGGTCATGGCGGCTCCTCCGTGATTGAACGACTGTTGAGAGTTTTCGGACCCGTAACACATAATCCTTGACAGAAGCCGTGCTGTCTACCTTGAATGGGTGTTCAAAGAATGCCCCTGGACCGAGGAGCCCTCATGACATCCCCCACGGAACGTCCGACCACGACACAACCTCCGACGGGAACCCTCGCCGCGGGACGGCTGCGGGTGTGGGATATCGTCTTCTTCGTTATGTCGGCCGCCGCGCCGCTGACAGTGGTGGTCAGTGCCGCGCCGGCGGCCTTCCACCTCGGGGGCATCGGGGCGCCCGGCGCGATGCTGTTCGCGGCGGGCGTGCTGCTGCTGTTCTCGTTCGGCTACACCGCGATGTCGTCCCACGTGCGCAACGCGGGCGCGTTCTACGCATATGTCGGCCGCGGCATGGGAAAGCCCGCCGGCGTCGGCATCGCCTTCGTGACGGTGCTCGCCTACACGCTGCTCGCGGTCGCCTTCCACACCTTCTTCGGCTTCTTCGCGCAGCTCACGGTCGGAAACCTCCTCGGCTTGGACGTGCCGTGGTGGATCTGGTCGACGATCTCGCTGGTGCTGGTCGGCATCCTCGGGTCGCGCAAGATCGATGTCGGTGCGCGGGTGCTCGCGGTGCTGCTGACCGCCGAGGTGGCGATCCTGGTCATCCTCGCGGTCGCGGTGCTCCTCAACGGGGGGCCCGAGCCGGCCAGTGCGGCACCGTTCTCTTTCCAGGCCGTGTTCGGTGGCCCCGGGGTGGCCGCGCTGATCGTCATCGCGTTCGGCGCGTTCCTCGGCTTCGAGGGCACGGCGATCTACGCAGAGGAAGCCGTCAACCCCACCAAGACGATTCCCCGGGCGACCTACATCGCGGTGATCTTCCTCGGCGTGTTCTACGCGTTCTCGTTCTGGATCGTCACGCTCGCGTTCGGCGTCGACGGCGTCATCGAGATGGCGATGCGCGACGACTACACCGAGATGATCCCGATCGCCGCCGACCAGTATCTGGGCGCGTGGGCGTCGGTGGTCGTCCAGATCCTCATCGTGACGAGCTTCTTCGCGTGCGTGCTGGCGTTCCACAACGCCACCAGCCGCTACCTCTTCGCCCTCGGCCGGGAGCGGCTCCTGCCCGCCGCGCTGGGCCGCACGAACGCCAGGACCGGTGCTCCCGCGGTGGCCAGCACGGTCGTCGCGGCGCTGTGCGCGATCCCGATCGCCATCGCCGCGGTGCTCGGCGCGGACCCGTACCTCAACCTGGCGTTCTGGACGTATGCCGTCGGCGTGTTCGGGGTGATCTTCGCCCAGGCGGTCGCGTCGGTGTCGGCGGTCACGTTCTTCGCTCGGAACCGCCGCGGTCACAGCGTGTGGCGCGTGCTGATCGCCCCCGCACTGGGAGCGCTCGGCCTGCTGGTGGCGCTCACCCTGGTGGCCTCGAACTTCGAGGTCGTCTCCGGGGTGGAGGGCGCGATGAACATCTGGTTGCTCCTGCCCACGCCGCTGCTGTTCATCGCGGGTATCGTGGTGGGTCTGATGCTGCGGCGCCGGGACCCCGGTGCGTACGCCACCCTGACTCAGTCCATTCCCGTCGTCGAAAAGGACCCCGATCTGCCGTGACCGTCTCGCCGCGCCACCGGCAGCGCCGCGCGGCGCTGGTGGCGGCGGCTCGTCAGGTCGCCGCCGAGCGCGGGCTGTCGGCCACCAACGTGCGGGCCGTGGCGGCACGGGCCGAGGTGAGCGCCGGGAGCGTGCTCTACTACTTCGCGAGCTTCGAGGACCTGCTCTTCGAGAGCGTCGAGGGCGTGATCGAGGAGTTCTACGAGCAGCGCAGGCGGCTCACCGAGCAACTGAGCGATCCCGTCGCCCGGCTGCGCGCGCTCGTGTTCGCGGGCATCCCGGACGAGATCCCCACCGACCTGCGGATCGTCTACGAGAGTGTCGGGTTGGTGCGCGAGAAGCCGCAGTACCGGCCGCTCATGCGCTCCATCGTGGAGCGCCAGGTGATGCTGTACCGCACCACGATCGAGATCGGGGCGGGGGTGGGCGCGTTCACCCCGACGCGGGATGCCGCCGAGATCGCGCGGAACATCGTCGCCCTCGAAGACGCCTACGACCTGTACCCGCTGGTCGGCGTCGACGTCGACCGGGAGTCGTGCCGCCGCGCCGTGCTCGCGTACGCGTCGCAGGCGCTCGGCGTCGCGATCTCCCCGGACGGCGCGGATCAGCCGAGCACGTCGCGCCGCGACAGCGCGAGCGTGGCCAGCGCCAGCAGGACGACGGAGCCGCCGTACAGCAGCGCGAGTCCGGGCAGGTCCCAGCCGCCGGCCAGCGGCGATGCGCCGAACGCCCAGTCGTAGGGGGAGAACGAGCGCAGCCAGTCCAGGACGGGGGCGTTGTTCGCGACGGCCTGCAGCGTGTAGCCGGCCACGGCCACGGCCGCTCCCGCACCGACGCCCCACACCCGCCGGCCCGTGACGGCACCGGCCGCGAGTGCCGCGGACCCGGTCACCAGGCCCAGACCGAGCCACGACACGACCATCGCGGTGAGGTTGCCGGCATCCAGGTCCAGCTCGCTCGGCCCGTTCACCGCCCACACCAGCAGCCACGTGACCGTGCCGAGGGCGAGCAGCTTCACGACCAGCACGCTCGCGGCCTGCAGCGCGTACCCGACGCGGCCGACCCCGTGCGCGAGCGTCAGCTCGAGCCGCCCGGTCTCCTCGGCGCCGCCGATGAGCGCCGCGCCCCATCCGATGGCCGCGATCGACAGCAGTGCGAACCCGACCAGCCCGAAGAACGTCGCCGACGTGTACCCGGCGCCGGTGGCGATGTCGCCGTAGTTGAGGGTGGCCACCAGCTCGGGCGGCAGCGAGTCCAGTAGCCCCTGCAACTCGGGGGAACGCATCGACGGGTACAGCGGCAGATACAGTCCGATGACGGCCGCCAGGCCGATCGCCCAGCCGATGAGCGCGCGCCAGCCGTCGGCGAGCCAGCGGCGCAGCACGGGGGTGTTCATCGGTCGCCCATCGCTCTGCTGTACAGGTCGAGCACCGATTCCTCCAGGTCGGGTTCCTCCACCGTGAGGTCGCGGATGCTGCCGGTGGCCAGCGCTCGGATGACCGGGTCGATCTCACCTCGGACCGTCGCAGCCACCCGTACCAGGCCGTCGGTGGCGGGCGTCACCTCGAGGTCGTCCACGGCGCCGGCGGCGCCGAGCGCGGCGCGCAACGCGTTCGGATCGGCTCCGGTGACGGTGGCCCGCACGCGGCGCACGCTCGCGATGCGCAGCGCCGACACCGCCCCCTCCGCCACGATGCGCCCCTGGGCGAGCACGGCGACGTCGTCGGCGGCCTGCTGGATCTCGCTGAGCACGTGCGAGCTCAGCAGCACGGTCTGACCGGCATCCCGCGCCTCGCGCACCATCGTGATGAACTCCCGTTGGATGAGAGGGTCCAGCCCGCTCGTGGGCTCGTCGAGCACCAGCAGCTCCGGTTCGTGCATGAACGCCTGCACCAGGCCGAGTTTCTGCTTGTTGCCCTTCGAGAGCGTGCGCACCGGGCGGGTCAGATCCAGACCGAGCCGCTCGGCGAGGGCGTCGACGCGCCCGGGCGGGACCGGCCCGCTGAGGTCGGCCAGGTAGTGCAGCAGGCTGCGCCCCTTCACCCGCCCGTCCAGGCGGAGCTCGCCGGGGATGTACCCGATGCGGCGGCGCAGGCTCGCACCACCGGACCGCGGCGACGCCCCCAGCACCTCGATCTGCCCGGACGTGGGGCGGATGATGTCGAGCAGCATGCGCAGCGTCGTCGTCTTGCCGGCGCCGTTCGGCCCGATAAGGCCGAAGATCGACCCTCGTTCGACGCGCACCGTGATGCCGTGCACGGCCGTGTGGGAGCCGTACCTCTTGACCAGGTCTCGCGTGTGGATGGCGGCATCCATCAGACTCCTTCCGACTCTGCGAATGATAGTGCGCGCCGGGTTGCCGTGTGGCGAGGCAGGGGCCTTTCGGACCCGCCCGGTTCGAGGCAGGATGCCGGTATGCGTGCGCGCAGGGGAATCGTCGTGGCGGGGGTGCTGGTGGTCGTGATCGCCGGCTGCGATGCGGCGCGCACGCCCGAGCCGACCCGTACGATGACCACGACGGCCTCCCCGCCGACGACCGGGAGCCCCGTTGCCGGGCCGGTGACCTTCTCGGTCGCGGCTGTGGACCGGTTCGATGAGCCATGGGCGATGGCGTTCCTCCCAGACACCGGGGAGTTGCTGGTGGCCGAGCGCGACGGGGCGCTGCACCTGCGCAACCAGAACACGGGCGAGCGGGATGCGGTCTCGGGGGTGCCCGAGGTGGTCTACGCGGGGCAGGGAGGGCTGGGCGATATCGTGCCGGGGCCGACGTTCGCCGCCGACGACATCGTGTATCTGAGTTGGGTGGAGGCAGGTTCCGGCGGCACCGGCGCGGCGGTCGGCCGGGCGCGGCTGGAGCGGTCGACGGATGCTGCGGCGCTGCGCGACCTCGAGGTGATCTGGCGGCAGGTGCCGAAAGAGAAGGGCTCAGGCCATTTCGGGCATCGCATCGCGTTCAGCCCGGACGGCACCGAACTGTTCATCACCTCGGGGGACCGGCAGCTGCAGGGGCCCGCGCAGGACCGCTCGAACACGCTCGGTGCGATCGTGCGGCTCACGCTCGACGGTGAGCCCGATCCGCAGAACCTATGGACCTTCGAGGGGGAGGTCAGCGCCGAGATCTTCAGCTACGGTCACCGCAATCCGCTGGGTATCGCGTTTGCGCCGGATGGCAGGTTGTGGGAGTCGGAGATGGGGCCGCTCGGCGGCGACGAGCTCAATCTCATCGGTTCCGGCGGCAATTACGGGTGGCCGCTCGCCTCGAACGGCAGCCAGTACGACGGCTCGGGCATTCCCGACCACCGGCCGAGCGACGGGTTCGTGAGTCCCGCGGTGTCGTGGAACCCGAGCATATCGCCGGGGTCGCTCATGATCTATCACGGCGACCTGTTTCCGGAGTGGACCGGCGATGCGTTCCTGGGGGCGCTGTCGGGTACGGCGCTGGTGCGCGTCGACCTCGACGGCGCCGAGGCCGGTGAGGTGGAGGTCTGGCCGATGGATGCCCGCATCCGCGCCGTCGCCGAAGACGCCGACGGCGTGATCTGGCTGCTCGAAGACGCCGGCGCCGGCCGGCTGCTGCGCCTGGCCCCCGACTGACCCCACCCGCATCCGCAGCGGGGCGGGGATCAGGCCAGCGAGAGGAAGAGTTTTTCGAGTTCGGCGACCGTGGGGCCGTCGTCGTCGGCGCCGGGGTCGCCGAGACACTCCTTCATCGCGTGGGCGATGATCATGAACCCGGCGCGGTCCAGCGCCGAGCCGACGGCCGACAGCTGGGTCACCACCTTGCGGCAGTCCGCGCCGTCTTCCACCGCGGCCACGACCGCGGCCAGCTGCCCCTGCGCGCGGCGCAGCCGGTTCACGATCGCCTTCTGCTCCGCAGCCGCGTCGCGGGTCTCATCGTTCGTCATGCGGCGACCTCCTGTCGTACGCGGGTGACCGCGGCGTTGCCGGCACTCCAGGTGCGGTAGCCGCCGTCGAGATTGACCACATCGATGCCGTGCGCGGCGAGGATGCGGGCCGCGGTGTGTCCGCGTTGACCCACCTGGCAGTGCACGATCACGCCTTCGTCGGGCAGCTCGGCCAGGCGCTCGCGCAACTCGTCGAGCGGGATGTTGACCGCCCCGGGGATGGCGCCCGACGCGAACTCGCGCGCCGTGCGCACGTCGATCAGTGCCCGTTCGCTGCCGGCGAGCTCGTGCCACTGGATGCTGCGGGTCGCCCCGGTGCGCAGGTTGTCGGCGACGTAGCCCACCTGGTTGATCGGGTCTTTGGCCGAACCGAATTGCGGCGCGTAGGCGAGTTCCAACCGCGACAGGCCGGTGGCGGTGATGCCGCCGGCGATCGCGACCGCGATGACGTCGATGCGTTTGTCGACCCCCGCCCCGCCCACGATCTGGGCGCCGAGGATCGCGTCGGTGTCGGGGGTGACCAGCAGTTTGATCGACATGCCTTCCGCCCCCGGATAGTAGGTGGCGTGCGACGCGGGGTGGGTGTGGATGACGCGGTGCGGGATGCCGGCGGCGCGCAGCCGCTGCTCGCTCCATCCGGTCGAGGCCAGGACCATGCCCATGACGGCCACGATCGCCGTTCCCAGTGCCGGGGTGTGGTGCTCGTCGCGGCCGACGATGACGTCGGCGACGGTGCGGCCGTTGCGGTTGGCCAGGCCCGCCATCGTGACCAGACCGTTCGTGCCGGTGACGGCATCCGTCTTCTCGACCCCGTCCCCGGCGGCGAAGACGTCGGGATCGCTGGTGCGGCCGGCGTCGTCGACGGCGATGCCGCCGCTGGCGCCGAGCCGGAGCCCCGCCGCGGCGGCGAGCTGTGTCGCCGGACGCACCCCGGTGGCGTCGATGACGAACTGGGCGGCGATCCGGTTCCCGTCGCTGAGCTCCACGTGGCCGTCGGCGATCGCGGTGACACGGGCGCCGGTGCGCACGTCGACACCGCGGGAGGTGAGGTGTTCGTGGAGCGGCTGGACCATCTCGGGGTCGAGCGGGGTCAGCACGTGGGCGCCGCGCTGGATCAGGACGACATCCAGCCCGCGCGCAGCGAGGTTCTCCACGGCCTCCAGGCCGATGAACCCGGCCCCGGCGACCACGACCGGCGCGGTGCTGTCGGCATCGAGCCGGGCGGTGATCGCGTCGACGTCGTCGATCGTGCGCAGGGTGCGCACCGGCACGGTGCCGTCGCCGGCGAGGGTGCCGCCGTCGGCGCCCGCGGCGATGATCAGCCGGTCGTACGACTCCACCGTCGTGTCGCCGGTGGCGACGGCGCGGACGGTCACGGTGTGCGCGACGCGGTCGATCGCGATGACCTCGTGTTCGACGCGCACGTCGATGCGGAACCGGGCGCCGAGGGATGCCGGGGTCTGCAGCAGCAGGCTGGATCGGTCGGCGATGACGCCGCCGACGTAGTACGGCAGCCCACAGTTGGCGAACGAGACGTACGGTCCGCGCTCGTACACGATGATCTCGGCGTTCTCGTCCAGGCGCCGCAGGCGCGTGGCGGCGGACATGCCCGCCGCCACGCCTCCGATGATGACCGTCTTCACACCTGCTCCTCGTATGTCGGATGTCACTCCAAGATACTATACCCCCAGGGGTATCAGGTCAGGTGTCGCGCCCGGCTCGTCAGCGGCTGATGACCTTCGGTGCGGCGACGGCTTTCAGGCCGGCCACGCCGAACTCCTGGCCGTAGCCGGACTGCTTGGTGCCACCGAAGGGCACCGCGGGGTTGAGGCCGCCGTGGGTGTTGATCCACACGGTGCCGGCCTGGACGCGGGTGGCCACCGCCGCCGCCTCGTCGGGGTCGTTCGACCACACCGAGGCGCCCAGTCCCTGCTCGGACGCGTTCGCCCGGCGCACGGCGTCGTCGATGTCGCGGTACTTGACCACCGGGATGGCCGGACCGAACTGCTCCTCGTCGACCAGGCGCGCGCCGTCGTCGATGTCGGCGACGACGGTGGCGCGGTAGAACAGCGGCCCCAGGTCAGCGGCGGCCTCGCCGCCGGTGACGATGCGGGCGCCGCGCGCCCGCGCGTCGTCGACGAGGTCGCGGACGATCTCGAACTGCTTCTCGTTCTGCAGCGGGCCGAGCACATTGCCCTCGTCGAGCCCGCGGCCCATCGGCATGGTGCGGGCCATCTCGGCGAGCGTGTCGACGACCTCGTCGTACACCGACTCGTGCACGTACAGGCGCTTGAGGGCGGCGCAGGTCTGGCCGGTGTTGATGAAGCAGCCCCAGAACAGGTTCTCGGCGATGGCCTTCACGTCGGTGTCCGGCAGCACGATCCCCGGGTCGTTGCCGCCCAGCTCGAGGGTCAGCCGGGCCAGGTTGTGCGCCGAGGACTCCACGATCTTGCGTCCCGTGGCGGTGGAGCCGGTGAACATAATCTTGTCCAGGCCGCGGTGGGCCGCGATCGCGGCACCCACCTCGCGGTCGCCACTGATCGCGGTGAGCACGCCACTGGGCAGATGCCGGTTGAACACGTCGACGAGCGCCATGACCGACAGCGGCGTGTACTCGGAGGGCTTGACGACGACGGTGTTGCCCATGCGCAGCGACGGCGCGATCTGCCACACCGTGATCATCATCGGCCAGTTCCATGGTCCGATCGCCCCGACCACTCCCAGGGCGTCGTAGTGCACCTCGGCGCGGGCGGGACCGTCTTCGAACACGACCTCCGG
Source organism: Microbacterium sp. (assembly GCF_047972865.1). GTDB lineage: Bacteria > Actinomycetota > Actinomycetes > Actinomycetales > Microbacteriaceae > Microbacterium. Next base: position 23,164 of record NZ_JBKEAY010000135.1, on the reverse strand, counting down.
CTCGAGCACCGTGTCGGCGGCGTTTCGAGTCCACACCGCGCAGGCGCCCACTTCGAAGCGGGCGTTCGGTCCGTCGAGCGGCTTGCCCTGCTCGCGCGAGAGCAGCTGGGCGAGTTCTTCAGAGTTCGCCTCGATGTCATCGGCGATCGCGTGGAGGATGCGGGAGCGTTCGGCGTGGCCGAGCGCGTTCCACGCCGGTTGCGCGTCGCGCGCGGCGGCGATCGCGGCGTCGAGGTCGGCGACGGTGTGCACCGGGGCGTAGCCGATCGTCTCGCGGGTGGCGGCGTCGGGAATCGGCCGGCCGCCGGTCTCGGGTGTGGCGTGCGTGTGAGCCGCGGGCATGGTCATGCGGATCCTCCTCCATCATCGTGGTGACTCGATTGTGCGGGGAGGCGGGCCGTTCGCCTTGATCGCAAGCGCAGGCCCTATGACCGACGGTGCACGCCCGTCATCCGCCCGCGCGCAGTCTCCCGGGCGGGACGCCGAACGCGGCCTTGAAGGCGCGGGAGAAGTGGGTGGCGTCGGCGAAGCCCCAGCGCGCGGCGATCGAGACGACGGAGTCCTGCGCGTGGGTCGCGTCGAGCAGATCGCGGTGGCACCGCTGCAGCCTGCGGGCTTTGATGTGTTTGGAGACGGTCGTGTTGCGGCGGTGGAACAGGCCGTGCAGGTGGCGCAGCGAGATGAAGTGCGCGGCGGCGATCATGCTCGGACCCAGGTCGCGGTCGGCCAGGTGTGTGTCGATGAACTCGTCGATCTGGCGCAGCTGGTCCAGGTGCGGGTCCTGCTCCGCGCGAGCGTGCGTGCCCAGCTCGTGGCCGAAGGTCGTCGCGAGCAGGTCGACGGCGTTGCGGGCGAGCCGCCGGCAGGTGGTGTCGGGCAGTTCGGTGAACCCGGTGGCCAGCTCGCGCAGGAACGGGCCGATCATGGCGGGCAGCCCGCTGTCGCCGCGGAGCGGCACCGCGGTCAGTGACGCGAGCGCTTCGGGCGGCACCGGGAACGAGGCGCGCGGCAGCATGATCACCATGGTGCGAAAGCTCGTCCCGAAGGTGAGGGAGTAGGGGCGGCTGGTGTCGTAGATGGCGAGGTCGCCCGGGCCGAGGAGGGCATCGCGGCCGTCCTGCACGAGCAGTCCGGTGCCTTCGATCATGAACCCGATCTTGTAGAACGCGGCCGGGTCGGCGGCGATCAGGTCGGGGGTGCGCTCCACGCAGTGGTCGGTGGCGCGGATGTGGGTGAGGTGGATGTCATCGATGTCGACGGCGCTCACGACGCCGCGAAACTGCTCGGCGTGCGCCGTGGAGACGCGCAACGGCACGAACGAATCGTTGACGGCGGCGCGAAAGCCGCTGATGTCGAGCACGGGAGAGAGCGTTGCCGCGTGGTTGGTGCCCATGGGTCTCCTTCGATCCTGGCTGCGAACCTCGTCGTGTTCGGTCGTCATTCTACATTTTTATTCGAACGTTCGACAGAAATAATTTCGGTGACGTAAAACCCGTGTGACGGCTGACGTGTCACCGCACGCTGTCCAGCAGCGCCTCCATCTGCGCGACGAGGCGTTCGGGCGTCATCGTGTCGGGCAGCAGCAGCGCCACCGACTGGATGCCGTGCACGGTGCTCACGATGAGCTCGGCGCTCGTGCGCACGTCGAGGTCGGCGCGGGCGTCGCCGGCGGCGATCGCGTCGGTCAGGTAGTCGGTCAGCTGCCGAAACCACTCGTTCATCCGGTCGCGGAACAGCGCCGCGAGCGCCTCGTCGGTGGCGGCGAACTCGAGGAACGGGATGACGATGCGCGCCTCCAGGCGCCGCTGTTCGTCGATCGGCAACGTCTCCCACAGGAACGCCCGCAACGCCCCGATGCCGGTGGCCGGTGCCGCCGTGATCGACCGGGTGAACCGGTCGTTGGTCGCCTCGAAGACGTACTCGAACGCCGCCGTCAGAATCGACTGCTTGTTGGGGAAGTAGTGCACGATGGTGCCGTTGGACAGGCCCATCTCGCGCGCGAGCTGGCGCATCGTGGTGGCTTCGATGCCGCGGGCGGCGATGCTGCGCCAGGTGGCGCGGACGATCTGGGCACGCCGCTCGTCGTGGTCGATGACCTTCGGCACGGCACCCTCGCTATCTCGTCCACTGTCGCTTCGTGCGGGCGTGCCCCGGAGCAGGACCCGACCTCTCCCCAACGCTACGCGCGCCGCCGACCGGATCGAGACGGGCGTGCCCGGAGCGTCAAGACCTGTGCCCGCGTGGCAAATCCCCGGCGGCGGACCCTCGCGAAGATGAGGGCACCCGACTCCGCTCGACGCTAGGAGAGACATGGCTTCCTCAACCACCGCGGTACGCACCGACGCGCACCGTCGCCTCGGTGTCTTCGCCGTCGCGTTCATGATCGTCGCCGCATCGGCGCCGCTGACCGTCATCGCCGGGGGAGCCACCAGCGGCTTCTCGGTGACGCACGTGCTCGGCATCCCGTTCGGCTACGTCGTGCTCGCTGTGTTCCTCGCGATCTTCGCGATCGGGTACGCGGCCATGAGCCGCTTCGTGACCAACGCCGGTGCGTTCTACGCGTACGTCGCGCAGGGGATCGGCCGTCCCGCGGGCGTCGGCTCCGCCGTGCTCGCGCTCATCGCCTACAACGCGATGCAGATCGGGATCTGGGGAATGTTCGGTTTCGAGATGTCGCGCATCATCGAGGCCAAGACCGGGTGGGCGAGCCCCTGGTGGTTGTGGGTGCTGTTCGGGATCGTCGTGGTCGGCATCATGGGCGTGAACCGCGTCGACCTGTCGGCGAAGGTGCTGGGCGTGCTGGTCGCGCTGGAGTTCCTGGTGGTCATCGTGTTCGACGTGATCGCGTTCGCAAACCCCACCGAGCAGTTCACGGCCGCTCCCCTGACTCCCGCCACGTTCTTCGTGCCCGGGGTGGGCGCTGTGCTCGCGTTCGGGATCGCCGCGTTCATGGGTTTCGAGTCGGCGGCCATCTATGGCGAGGAATCGAAAGACCCCAAGCGCACCATCCCCCGGGCGACCTTCCTGGCCGTCTCGGTGATCGGCGTGTTCTACGCGCTCTCCTCGTGGGCGCTGTCACTGGCGATCGGGCCCGACAAGATCACCGACCCGGCCGGCATCTCGCCGGAGGAGGCCGGTCCGCCGCTGTTCTTCGACTTCGTGTTCGGGCACCTGGGCGAACTGTGGGTCGACGTCATGTCGATCCTGTTCATTACGAGTCTGTTCGCGGCGCTCGTGAGCTTCCACAACGCCGTCGCCCGCTACGCGTTCTCGCTGGGTCGTGAGGGCGTACTGCCCCGGGCACTTTCCGGGGTGCGGGCCCACAGCGGGGCGCCGTGGGCGGGGTCGTTGCTGCAGACGGCGATCGCCGTGGTCGTGGTGGTGCTGTTCGCCATCGGTGAGATCGGCTGGGATCCGGCCAACGGACCGTACGCCGTGCTCACCCTCTTCACCTGGCTGACCAACCTGGGGGCGTTCGGCCTGGTACTGCTGATGGTGCTGGTCTCTGCCGCCGTGATCGGGTTCTTCTTGCGCGATCCGCGCGACGTCGGCATCGGCGCCCGCATCGTGGCGCCCGTCGTGGGCCTGCTGGCCCTGGGCCTGGTGTGGATCCTCATCCTCATGAACTGGGACGTGCTGCTGGGACAGGACCACTCCACCGTGACGACGTTCCTGCTGCCCGCCGTCCTGCTGGTCCCGGCCGCCGGTGCGGTGGTGTGGGCGTTCTGGTTGCGCGGCGCGCACCCGGACCGTTACCGCAACATCGGGCACGGCGCCGAGGAGGCTGCGGCGCCGCACCTCGGCGAGGACTGACCGCCCGCAGGCGATGTGCGACACCAGAAGGAGAACGCGATGACCGAGTCGGATACCCGCATTACTTTCCGTTATCTGTCCGAACCCGACATGATCGCCGCAGGCGTCACCGACATGCCGCGTTGCGTCGACGCGATGGAGGAGACGCTCCGCCTGGTCGACATCGGCGATTACCGCATGGGCGGCCCGGAGGGCAATTCGCACGGCTCGATGGTCACCTTCCCGGCGGCCTCGCCCCACGAGGGGATGCCGCTGGACGGTGCTCACCGCCGTTTCATGGCGATGCCCGCCTACCTCGGCGGTTCCTTCCGGACGGCGGGGTGCAAGTGGTACGGCTCCAACCTCGCCAACCGCGAGAAGGGGCTGCCGCGCAGCATCCTGATGTTCACCCTCACCGACAAGGACACCGGGGCGCCGCTGGCGTACATGTCGGCGAACCTGCTGAGCGCGTACCGTACCGGCGCCGTCCCGGGGGTGGGCGCGCGCCACCTCGCACGGCAAGACGCACGCAGTGTGGGGATCGTCGCGCCCGGGGTCATGAACCGTACGTCGCTGGAGGCGTTCGTCGCGGTGCGGCCGCACCTGGACACGCTGCGCGTGTCGGGGCGGAGCCGCGGCGGCATCGACGGGTTCGTCGAGTGGGTGCGCGCCTCGTACCCGCAGTTCACCTCCATCACGGTCGTCGACACCCCCGAGGAGGCTGTGCGCGGCATGGACATCGTCTCGATCGCGCCTACCACGCCGGCCGGCTCGGCCAACTACGTGCGCATCGAGCGCGACTGGTTCGCGCCGGGGGCCCTGGTGGTGCTGCCCGCCGACATCATGCTCGACGAGGACCTGCTGCACGGCGCCCGTCACGTCGCCGACTTCCGCGGACTGTACGAGGCGTGGCAGGAGGAGTTGCCCGCGCCCGCGCACGAGTACGTGGGCCTGCACGGCATGTATCTGCTCGACCGCATCCGCGAGGGCAAGGTGCCTGCGGAGGCCCTGGAGAACCTGCCGTCGATCATGAGTGGCGACAGTCCCGGCCGCACCGCCGACGACGAGGTCTTCTTGTACTCGGTCGGGGGGATGCCGGTGGAGGACGTCGCCTGGGGGACCATCGTCTACCGCAACGCGGTGGAGAAGGGCATCGGCGTGTCGTTGCCCTTGTGGGACAGCCCCGCACTGGCTTGAGCGACCGAGGAGACGACATGGCAAGCAAGACGCAGACCGTCGTGGTGGTGGGCCTGGGCGCGGTGGGCGCGATGGCCGCATGGCAGCTGTCGGCGCGCGAGGACGTGCGGGTGATCGGAGTCGAGCAGTACGGCCGCGTGCACGACCGCGGCTCGTATGCCGGCGAATCCCGCGTCTTCCGCACCGCCTATCACGAGGGCGGGCTCTACGTGCCGATGCTGCAGGAGTCGCGGCGCATGTGGCGTGACCTGGAACGGGCATCCGGCCGGGAGCTGTATCTGGAGGTCGGGACGCTGTCGATCGCGCAACCGGACCGCATCGAGATGACCACGACGCTCGATACGGTGCGCGAGTTCGACCTGCCGCACACGCTCTACGACACCGACGCGCTCCGGAAGGCATACCCGCAGCACCGCATCCACGACGGGGACATCGGCCTGCTCGACCACCACGGCGGCGGACTGCGGCCCGAGGTGAGCATCGCCGCCGCGTTGCGGCTGGCCGAGGCCGCCGGGGCCGACCTGCGCTTCAACAGTCCCGTCCTGGCGGTGGAGGAAGAACCCGGCGGCGTGGTCGTGCGCACCCCCGCCGAGGCGATCCGCGCCGACAAGGTGGTGCTCGCGTCGGGATCGTGGTCCACGCGACTGCGCGCCGACCTGCGCGAACTGCTGCGGCTGCAGGTGCTCGGGCTCACCTGGTTCATGCCCGAGCGCATCGAAGAGTTCCTGCCGGAGAGGTTCCCGGCCTTTCTGCGCGATGTCGGACCCGTGCACTTCTTCGGCGCGCCGAGCCTGGACGGCTACAGCGTCAAGGCGTGCAGCAACCCGACCTGGCCGGTGGCGCGCGACGTCGCCGAGGTGCCGACCGCCTACACGCGGGACGAACTCATCAAAATCGGCCAGCAGGCCCGCGAGTTCTTCCCCGCGCTGAACCCGGAGCCGGTGCGCTCCAGCGTGCACCACTGCGCGTACACGCCCGACCGCACCCCCGTCGTCGACGTCGACCCGACCGGCCGGGTGACGATCGTCACCGGTCTGTCCGGCCACGGTTTCAAGTTCGCGCCGGTGCTGGGCCGCTGGGCGGCGGCGCTCGCCGCGGACGGCGGCAACGACGAGGTCGACGAGCGTTTCGCGCTGTCGGCCCACCTGGAGCGCCTGGCCGCGTCGGGCGCCTATGGCGGCGGGGGGCACTGACCCCCGCATCCGGACCGGGAACGGGTGACCATCACCTAGCTGACCCCTTTTCTCGCAGGCACCCGTTCCCCCCGGTCCGATCACGCCGCCCGGTACACGACCTTGCCGTCGACGACCGTCATCACCACGGCGGTCCCGGGCAGTTGCTCCGGCGCGAGCGAGCCCAGGTCGGCGTCGAGCACGACGAGGTCGGCGACCTTCCCCGTCTCGAGCGACCCGCGCCACAGTTCCGCGAAGCTCTGGGTGGCGCCATTGATCGTGTGGGCACGCAGCGCGTCGGCGAACGAGACGCGCTCCTCGGCGCCGGACACCTTTCCGGTCGCTTTCGAGGTGCGCGCCATCATCCCGGCCATCGAGTTGAGCCACAGCGGCGGGGTGATCGGGGCATCCGAACTCGCACACAGCAGCGCACCGGCGTCGAGTGCGCTGCGCGTGGGCCACTGCCGGGCGGACAGGTCTTCGCCGACCACGGTGTCCATGAGGTCGGAGATCTGCGCCTTGATCCCCGGGTTCATGTTGATTCCCCAGCCGTGCGCGCCGAGGGTGGTCAGGCTCTCCGGCGACGCGAAGTCGCCGTGGATGACGTAGTGGCGCGAGTCCTCTCGCGGATTGGCCTCGTTCGCCTCCGCGAACCCCCGCACGACCAGGTCGATGCCGTGGTCACCGGTCACGTGCACGCCGGCCTGCAATCCGAGATCGTGCACCTTCTTGATGGAGGTCAGCAGTTCCTGCTGCTGCTCCGGTTCGGTCTCGCCGAACGAGCTGAGCGCACCGTGCCCGTGGGCGTGGCCGTACGGCGCGTACATGTACGCGGTCTCGTTCGGCGGCACGCCGTCGGCGAACAGCTTCACGCCGATCACGTTCAGCCGCCGAGGATCGGTGACCGGGTGGGTGGCGCGGAGCGACTCGACCCGTTCGGTGAGCGCTTCGGCCGACTCCCCGAACGCCAGCGGCAGCAGCAGCACCGAGACCCGGATGTCCAGTTCGCCGCGGGCGAGCAGGCCTTCGTACACCTCGAGCGCCGGTGTCTCCAGCGAGCCGCGCAGGAGCCCTGCGCCGCCGGGCCCGAGCCCGGGTTCGGTGTATGCCGTGATGCCGAGCCGGTGAAGCGATGAGATCGCGTTGCGGATGCCGGCCTCGCGCACCTCGCGCGTCAGCGGCGGCACGGCACCCCCGACCAGCGCTTGCGCGGCCTCCCGGAGGATGCCGGTGATCTCGCCGGCGTCGTCGACGTCGATCACGCCGCCGGGCGGCGGCACGGTCGTCGCATCGACGCTCCCGAGTGCCAGCGCGACGCTGTTGGCCAGCGCGAGGTGACCGGAGAAGTCGACCAGGAGCACCGGGTGGTCGGGGCTGACGGCATCCAGGTCGCCCTTGTCGGGCATGGATCGGTCACCGTCCAGGCATTCCTGCAGGTACCCGGTGTCCCAGCCCTGACCGACGATCCACGTGCCGGCGGGCCGCTCGGCGGTGGCCGCGGCGACCGCGGCGGTGATGTCGGCGATGGACGTGACGGTGGGGTGGGTGAGATCCAGCGACATCGGCGGCGTCGAGATGCCGTAGGCCGCCGCGTGCAGATGCGAGTCGTCGATCCCGGGCAGGAGGCACCTGCCTTCGAGCGGGATGACGGTCGTGTCGGGACCGATGAGGCCGGCGATCTCATCCTCGGTGCCGACGGCGGTGATCGTGTTTCCGGTGGTGGCCAGAGCACGGGCCACGGTGAAGCCGTCGTCTACCGTGTAGACGGGTCCACCGGTGAATACCATGTCGGCGTGCATGCGAGTGACTCCCTGGGTTACCTCCCTTTCCTCGCACACCCAGCATAACGTCGGCGGGCCGCGGCGGTGGGGGCGCGTCGTGGATTCGGACTCTGTGACCGGATTCGGAGTCCTCGCCCCGGTGGGTCCGAATCTGCGGTCATTGTCCGAATCCGCGGGCGCGGTGTCCGGATGTGCAGACTCAGAGTTCGCCGCGGGGACCACAGATCTGGTGGACTGGACCCGGAGGAACACTCGAATGACAGCATCCACACCGCCCCGCGCCCCGCGTCGACCCCGGGTGCAGCACGTGCTCGACGTCGTGGCGACCGAACGGCTCACCCCGCATCTGACCCGTGTGCACCTGGGGGGAGAAGGCTTCGCGGCCTTTCTTTCCGGCATCGACACCGACCGGCTCGCCGCCACCGACAAGTACATCAAGATGCTCTTCGCTCCGGCCGGTTCCGATCTGCAGCCGCCCTACGACATGGAGAAGCTGCGCGAGACGCTTCCTCCCGAGCGGATGCCGTCGCAGCGCACTTACACGATCCGCTCGGTCGCCCCCGACGGCGCCAGCATGGCCGTCGATTTCGTCGTGCACGGCGACGAGGGCATCGCCGGGCCGTGGGCGGAGCGCGCGCGCCCGGGGGACCGGGTCGCGTTCTTCGGTCCCGGCGGTCAGTACGCGCCGGCGCCCGGTGACCCGGAGCGTCTCTACCTCGGCGACGACTCCGCCATCCCCGCCATCGCCGCCGCGGTCGCCGCGCTCCCGGCCGACGCCCGCGGGCGGGTGGTCATCGAGGTCACCGACGCGGACGACGAGATTCCGCTGGCCGCGCCGGAGCACATCGACGTGCGGTGGCTGCACCGCGCCGATTCCACGGGTGCCCTCGCCGGGTACGGCGAACCGCTCGTGGCCGCCGTGGCCGCACTCGCCGCGCCCGCCGGCGACATCGACGTGTTCGCGCACGGCGAGCGGGAGGCGATGAAACGACTGCGCGCGTTGCTGCACGGCCAGTGGGGGGTGCCGCGCACGTCGCTGTCGCTGTCGGCCTACTGGGCGCAGGGCCGCGCCGAAGACGCGTTCCAGGCGGAGAAACGCGAGCCGGTCGGCAAGATCTTCGACGCCTGACCGGCCCGCGAGCGGCCGGCGGATGACCTCGCGGTGCGTCGACACGGCAGAATCGTTGCGGGAGGTGCCATGGGCGAGCACGAACACAGCGAGCAGGAGCCGGTCGGATGCGGGTGCGGCTGTGGCGCCCCCGCGCGTCCCGCGCACCCGGCGGGCCTGCAGATCGGCGTCCGGCCGCCGGTCGCGACCGGAACCGGACAGCACACCCTCGCGCAGGCGCAGATCCCCGCGGGGCGCTTCGTGATGGGCGATGCTGCCGGCGACCGCAACCCCGGCGACGGCGAGGTGCCCCTCCACGAGGTCGAGGTGCCCGCGTTCACGATCGACGAGACCACCGTCACGAACGAGGCGTTCGCCGCGTTCGTCGACGCGACCGACTACCGCACCGAGGCCGAGGAGTTCGGGTTCTCTGCCGTGTTCCACCTGGCGTTGGCCGCCCCGGAGAGCGACATCATGGGGCAGCCGGCGGCGACGCCGTGGTGGTTCGGGGTGCGGGGCGCGCACTGGCGGCATCCGGGCGGGTCGCGCTCCGACCTCGATGGCCTGGCCGACCACCCCGTCGTCCACGTGAGCTGGAACGACGCGCGGGCGTACTGCGCGTGGGCCGGCCGGCGCCTGCCGACCGAGGCGGAGTGGGAGTACGCCGCACGAGGTGGCCTCGACCGCGCGCGCTTCCCCTGGGGGGATGCCGCCATCGACGAGGACGGCTGGCGGGCGAACATCTGGCAGGGCGCGTTCCCCCGCGAGAACACCCTGGAGGACGGGTGGCTGACGACCGCCCCGGTGCGTTCGTTCGCCCCCAACGGCTACGGCCTGTGGCAGCCGGTCGGCAACGTGTGGGAGTGGTGCGCGGACTGGTTCGATCCCGGCTACTACGCCGTCTCGCCCCCGGTCGCACCCCAGGGTCCACAGCGGGGGGCGCAGCGCGTCCTGCGCGGTGGCAGCTACCTGTGTCACAGCTCGTACTGCAACCGGTATCGCAATGCGGCCCGCTCCCAGAACACCCCCGACTCGTCGATGGGCAACGCCGGGTTCCGCACGGTGGCCGACGCGTGAGGGAACTCGTCGAGGGCACCGTCGCCCAGCGCACGCACTCGTGGCTGCGCCTGTCGCTGGTGGGGGCGATCGGGGTGATCCTGCTCGCCGTGACGGTCGAGAGCATCCGGCTCGGGGAGGTGCTGCCCTCCCTCAGCCAGTACTACTACTCCCCGGCGCGCAACATCTTCGTCGGTGCGCTCATCGCGGCCTCGGTGGCGCTGCTGGCGCTGTCGGGCCGCAACATCGAGTCGGTGCTGCTCGACCTCGCCGCGCCGCTGGCCGCGCTGACCGCGCTGGTCCCCACACGCACCGTGCCGCACGCCGTTCCGGCTTCCGGACTGGCGTGCCCGCCGGGGATGACGGCGTGCGTGCCGGTGCAGACCGTGCCCGAGGTCGACAACGGCGTGACGGTCTTCGTCGTGGCGGTCTGCGTGCTCATCGTCGTCGGTATCACGCTGGTCCTGCGACTGCCCCGGGGGGAACCGGGTGGGTTCAGTGCCCGGGCGCGGGTGGCGGTGGCCACGACCGGTGCGGCTCTCATCGTCGCGGGGGTGGTGTTGGCCGCCCGGACGCCGACGGCCGACGGGCAGACGGTGCTGCTGGACAGGGTGCACTTCCTCGCCGCCGCACTGTTCCTGCTCATGATCGGCGCGGTCGCGGTGCTCAACGCGTTCGTCCGCACGGGGCAGCGCACCGCCGCCCTCGGCGAACGGGCCGTCGACATCGCGATCGCAGGGCTGCTGCTGGCCGACCTGATCGTCTCGGTGTGGGCGATCTGGTTCGCGCCACCCGGCAGCAATGCGGTGTTCTGGGTCGAGGTGGTCGCGCTCGTGCTCATCGCGTCGTTCTTCGCGGTGCAGACGATCACGCGTCGTGCTGACGTCGACGCGCTGGCGCTGGCGGCTCGGGTGGAACGGCTCGCCCCGTTGCGCGCGCGCCGGTGACGCGGTCCCGCCGCCGCGGACACGACGGCGGGACGGCGAGCGTCGTCAGGTCGCCGACCAGGCCCCGTCGCTGGGCAGGATGGCCCCGCTCACGTTGACGCCGTCGTCGCTCAGCAGGAACGTGATCGACGCCGCCAGCGCATCCGCCTGCACGGGTGTCGGGAGGATCGCCATCGCCGCCTGCACCCGCTGGGCTCCCAGCGGCGAGGCGAAGGTGGCTTCGATGTTCGTGATCGTCGGGCCCGGCGCGACCGCGTTGACCCGGATGCCGTTGTTGGCATACATGAACGCCGTCGACTTCGTGATCCCGGTGACAGCGTGCTTGGACGCGGTGTACGCGACGCCGGCGGCCGACCCGCGCAGCGATGCCTCGGACGCGACGTTGACGATCGACCCGCCGCCCTGCGCGAGCATGGCGGGGATCACGGCGCGGGAGAGCTTCATCGTGCCGGTCACGTTGATCGCGAACACCCGCTCCCAGACGGCGTCGGTGACGTCGCCGATCGGGGTCATGTCGTCCATGATGCCGGCGACGTTGGCCAGCGCGTCGATGACTTCGCCGGCTGCGTCGACGATGCGGGCGATGCCGGCGTCGTCGGTGATGTCGGCGGTCACCGTCGTGACGTCGGCATCCGGGTGCGCCGCGGCCAGTTCGGCGAGCCGCTGCTCGGAGACGTCGACGGCGATGACGCGGCCGCCCTCACGCGCGACACGGGAGGCGGTGGCTCGTCCGATGCCGGACCCGGCGCCGGTGACGATGACGGTCTTGCCGTCGAACCGGCCGGTGTCGAGGCGTTCGCTCCAGGGGCGCGGCGTGGGCTCGGGTGCGGCGCCGCCGGGAGTGGTGTCGGGGGTGGACATGGTGCTCCTCTCAACCGGACAATCGCGTCCGGTTGTACCATTGTGGACCGTGACCGCCGCATCCGGAAGTCGAGGCGCGCCCGCTCGCCGCAACCGGGGACCGGCCGCGGCCGAGCGGAACCGGCGGGCGCTGCTGGCGGCCGGGCGGGACCTGCTGGCGACCGAGGGCCTGGCCGTGCCGCTGAGCGCCGTCGCCAAACGCGCCGGGGTCGGGCAGGGCAGTCTCTACCGGCACTTCCCCTCGCGCGTGGCCTTGATCGCCGCGGTGTTCGAGGAGAACCTCGACCGCATCGAGCAGTTCGTCGCGACGGGCGAGCGCACCCTCGACGAGGTGTTCGCGATGCTCGTCGACCAGGCCGTCGCCTCGACCGCGCTGGTCGAGGCGATCAATGCGCACCGCGACGACGCGGGAGTGGCCAGGCTGGGGCGGCGATTCGCCGAGGTGGTCGACGGGGTCGTCGAGGCCGAACGCGCGGCGGGCCGGCTCGCCGACGACATCACCGTCGACGACATCCGGCTCGCGATCGGGATGCTCGCCGGCGAGATCGCGCGGATCGACGCCGCCGAGCGCGCGGGCGCCGCCGCGCGCGCTCGCCGCATCGTGCTGGCGGGGCTGCGGCCCAGGCCGTAACGGCCGCACTTTGCCGAACTCGCGCCGACCCGTTACGGTGGACGCGTGATCCTCACCTGTCGTTGTTGTCGTTGAGTGCTTCGGCACCCTCCGCGACCATCGACCGTGCGCGCCTCTGTGAGCGCGACGACCCAAGGACATCTCCCGTGCAGTACGCCACCCACGTGGCCGACCTCGTCGGCAACACCCCGCTCGTCCGGCTCGGGCGCGTCACCGACGGCGTGCGCGCCACGGTGCTCGCCAAGCTCGAATACCTCAACCCCGGCGGATCGTCCAAAGACCGGATCGCGCGGAACATCATCGACGCCGCCGAGCGCGACGGGCGCTTGCAGCCGGGCGGGGTGATCGTCGAACCCACGAGCGGCAACACGGGGGTCGGGCTGGCCCTTGTCGCAATCGAGCGGGGGTACCGCATGGTCTTCGTCGTGCCCGACAAGTTCGACGGCGAGAAGGTCGCCGTGCTGCGTGCCTACGGCGCCGAGGTCGTCATGACGCCGACGAACGTGCCACCGGAGCATCCGGACTCGTACTACAGCGTCTCCGACCGACTCGCCGACGAGATCCCCGGCGCGTTCAAGCCCGACCAGTTCGCCAATCCGAACGGCCCGCGCGGGCACTACGAGACCACCGGTCCGGAGATCTGGCGCGACACCGACGGTCGGGTCACGCACTTCGTGGCCGGTCTCGGCACCGGCGGCACCATCAGCGGCACCGGGCGCTTCCTCAAGGAGGCCTCCTCCGGGGCGGTACGCGTGATCGGGGCCGACCCGGAGGGGTCGATCTACTCCGGCGGCCCGATCCACGGGTACCTCGTGGAGGGTGTCGGCGAGGACTTCCTGCCCGACACCTTCGATCCCGCCGTCGTCGACGGATACGAGCGGGTCGCCGACGTCGCGTCGTTCGAGATGACGCGGCGGCTGGCCCGCGAGGAGGGTCTGCTCGTGGGCGGGTCGTCGGGCATGGCGGTCGTGGCCGCCCTGCGGGTGGCGCGCGATCTGGACGAGGATGCCGTCGTGGTGGCGCTGCTGCCCGACCACGGCCGCGGATATTTGAGCAAGCTGTACGACGACGCGTGGCTCGCCGCGCAGAACCTGACGCCCGATGCGGTGCCGACGAAGGAGAACCCATGACCATCGATGACGCCGCCCGCGGCTTCGCCAGCCTCGCCGTGCACGCCGGTCAGGAGTTCGACCCCACCACCGGTGCGGTCATCCCCCCGGTGCACTTCTCCACGACCTATGCCCAGGACGGCATCGGCGGCCTCCGGCAGGGCTACGAGTACGGGCGCAGCGCAAACCCCACCCGCACGGCGCTGCAGACCCAGCTCGCGGCGATCGAGGGCGGTGCTCACGCGTTCTCGTTCGCGTCGGGCCTGGCCGCCGAGGACGCCCTGCTGCGGGCCGTGCTCGCGCCCGGGGACGAGGTGCTGCTCGGCAACGACGTGTACGGCGGGACCCACCGGCTGATCGCCCGCGTGCTCGGGCCATGGGGCGTCCGGCTGCGGACGGTCGACATGAGCGACCTCGACGCGGTGCGCGCCGCGGTCGCCGCACACCCGCCGCGGGTGCTGTGGGTGGAGACGCCGTCGAATCCGTTGCTGCGGATCACCGACATCGCCGGACTCGCCGCGATCGGCCGTGAGGCCGGAGCGCTGGTCGTCGTGGACAACACCTTCGCCACCCCGGCGCTGCAGCGTCCGCTCGCGCGGGGCGCGGATGTCGTCGTGCACTCCACGACGAAGTACCTGGGCGGGCACTCCGACGTGGTCGGCGGTGCCCTCGTGCTCGACGACGACGCGCTCGCCGAACAGATCGGGTTCCTCCAGTTCGCCGCCGGGGCGGTGTCGGGCCCGCTGGATGCCTGGCTGACCACGCGCGGCATCAAGACGCTGGCGGTGCGCATGCAACGGCACAGTGAGAACGCTGCCGCCGTCGCGGAGTTCTTGGCGGGCCACGACCGGGTCGCGCGCGTCTACTACCCGGGCTTGGCGTCGCACCCCGGCCACGAGCTGGCCGCGCAGCAGATGTCGGGGTTCGGCGGCATCGTGTCGGTGGCGCTGGAGTCCGCTGCCGCGGCGCGCCGGTTCGCGGAGTCGACGCGGCTGTTCCAACTGGCGGAGTCGCTCGGCGGCGTCGAGTCGCTCGTGAACTACCCCAACGAGATGACCCACGCGTCGGTGCGCGGCACCGACGCCGCCGTCCCCGTCGAGGTCGTGCGCCTGTCGGTCGGCATCGAAGACGTCGCCGACCTGTTGGCCGACCTCGACCGGGCACTGGCGGTCTGACCCGATCTCACCTGTCACGTCGCGCAGCGCCCCGGGCTCGGTGGGGGAGTCGCCGCCGTCGGGTGACCGGTCACCGGCCGATGCCGGCACCCAGCTCCCACGGCGCGATCGGCGCGTTCGCGAGAATCCACGCCTCCAGGTCCTGCATCCACCCCGTCGCGATCAGCACGCCGACCACGACGAAGATGACGCCGAGGCCGCGCCGCACCCAGCCGTGCGGGTCGGCGGCCCAGCGCAGGCGCGCCACCGCCCGCTGACCGACGAGCGCGATCGCCAAGAGCACGGCCATGAGCCCGGCGGTGTACGCCGCCAGGAGGGCCAGTCCACGCGCGGGCTCGGCCGGGAGCACGGTGACGATGACGTAGGCGAACAACGGGCTGCACGAGGTGAACACCGGCCCGAGTGCGACACCCGTGAGCACAGCGCCGACCGTGCCGGTGCGCCCGTGGGCGGCATCGAGCCGCCGCGCCGCCCCGCCCGCCAGGCCGGTCGCCTGGCTCAGCCGGTCCCATGCTCCGGGGAAGACCGAGAACAGCCCGAGCCCGATCAGGAGGGTGCCGCTGACGAGCTGCCAGGCCTGCGTCGGGATGTCGATGAGCGCCGTCGTCGCCTTGAGCAGCAGTGTGAACACGATGACGCTGGCGCCGAGTGAGAGCGTGATCACGAGGGCGCGCCGCGCGGCGCCGCGCCCGCTCGCCCCCTGCAGCGAACCGCCGACGACGATCGGCAGCAGCGTCAGCGAGCACGGGGCGAGGGTCGTCAGCGCACCCGCGAGCAACGCACCCGCGAGTGCGGCGATCACGGGTGGACGGTCTCGGCTTTGATCTCGGCGCCGGAGCCCGACCCGCTCCACGTTGCCAGCGCGGCGCCGTCGGGGGCCACCTGCACGAAGGTGTGCTGCTGCGTGATGCCGTACTGCTTCTTGAGGTCGGTCTCGGTGTCGAAGTCGACCTTCACGACGGTCAGACCGTCGGGGACCCCGTCGGTCTGGAGCGACTGGTCGGTGCTGCGGCAGCTGGGGCACCAATCGGCGTGGAAGAAGTAGACCACCGTCGTGTCGGCGCGGGCATCCATCTGATCGCGGTACTCGGCGAGGGTGAGGTACGCGCCCGGGGCCATCGACACCGCCATCTCGTCCCCGTCGGCCACCTCGTCGCTCATCGGGGTCTCGTCGGCCATCGCGGTCGAGTCCGCCATCGGCGTCTGGCCGGACATGTCATCCGCGGCTGCGGAGCACCCCGCGAGCGTGAGCGTCGCCGCGACCGCGACCGCTGCGACCGAAACCCCAGCGAGTCCGTGTCGCCGGCGAGAACGCGCAATCCCGGCAGGGTGGGGACGTTCGGCGGGGTGGGGAAGGGGAATGGGGGGCATGACGGGCTCCTGGGGTCGGGTACGGCCAGTCAACCGGGCGGCGGGGCGTGCGGCCAGCATGCGGCGGGGTCCGTCACCGGCCCGTAAGAACTCCGGTCAGGCGGCCAGCGCGATCCGCACGGTGCAGCCGCCCGTGGCCGGGGTGTTGATCACCGTCACCCGGCCCCCGTGCGCGCGGGCGATCTCGTCGGCGATGGCCAGTCCCAGCCCCATCCCGCGCTCCGAGCGGGCGCCGTCGCCGCGCCATCCCGGTTCGAGCAGATGCGGCAGGTCGTCGCCGGGGATGCCGCCGCACCCGTCCGAGACGTCGACGGTGTGCGCGTGGCCGGTATGGCCCGTGGCGACCTCGATGACCGACCCGCCGGCGCTGTGCTGCACGGCGTTGCGCAGCACGTTCGTGATCGCGCGCGTCACCTCTCGCGGCTCGACCGAGGCCACGGCGCCGCCGAGTGCGCCGGCCTCGATGCGCACGCCCTTCGACTGCGCGAGCGGGGTGACGGTGGCCACGGCATCTGAGACGAGGTCGTCGAGCGAGGTGGTGACCACGTCGCGGCGCGGTGCGCCGTGCAGCCGCGACAGCTCCACGATGTCGTCGACCATCGCTTCGAGCCGGTCGACCTCGTGCACGATGCGTGCCGTCGCCTCCCGCGCCGCGGTCGCGGAGGTGCCGCTGGCCTCGGCCAGCACCCGGATGCCGGCCAGCGGCGTGCGCAGATCGTGCGACAGCCACCTAATCGTCTCGCGGCGCGACTGCTCCACCTGGCGGCTGCGTTCCCGGTCCGCGCGGTCGCGCGCGGCCGCGGTTTCGACGGCGCGCACGCGCCGGGCCAGCACGAGTCCGGCGACCAGGGCCATCGGTGCCCCCGCCGCCAGCACGATGAGCAACGTGCGGTAGGTGTGATCCTCGATGAGCATCTGCCGCGTCGCCACCGCGACCCCCGCGGCCAGGGACAGCACCACCGCGAACGGCGCGCCGAACGCGGCGGCGGTGGGCCGGCGCCGCGACAGCGCCCACACCGCCAGCGCGGCGACGAGTCCCACGACCCCGGTCGTCGCGATGGACAGTACGACGGCGTTCTGTTCGCCGGTCACGGATCACCGCCGATCGCGGCACGATCCCAGCGATACCCCTTGCCGAACACCGTGAGCAGGCGCGTCGGGTGCGAGGGGTCGGTCTCGATCTTCTCGCGGAGGCGCCGGACGTGCACGGTCACCGTGGACGGGTCACCGACGTTCCACCCCCAGACCTCGCGGATGAGATCGTCGCGCGAATGGACGAGCCCGGGATGCTGCAGCATCCACACCAGCAGATCGAACTCCCGCCCGGTCAGCGATAGGGTGGTGCCGGCGCGGGTGACGAGCCCGGCGGCGAGATCGACCCGCAGGTCGCCGTCGGTCAACACCGTCGGCACGCCCGGCACCGGCGCGGTGCTGCGGCGCACCAGGGCGCGGATGCGCAGATCGAGTTCACGCAGACTGTACGGCTTGGTGACGTAGTCGTCGGCGCCCTGCTGCAGGCCCTGGACGCGCTCGTGCTCCTGTGCGCGCGCCGTGGCCATGATGATCGGTATGTCGCGCCGCAGGGTGCGCAGCCGGCGGGTCAGTTCCAGACCGCTCATGCCCGGCAGCATCAGATCGAGCAGCACGAGGTCGGCGCCCTCGGCGGTGAACCGGTCGATCGCGGCGGCGCCGTCGGCGACGGCGGTCACCGTGTGCCCGGCGCGGACGAGATACGACGCGACGGTGTCCCGCATCGTCGTGTCGTCCTCGACGAACAAGAGGTGCACCACGCCGCCCACTATAGGCACGTCGCCGTCGCCGCGCTGCGGGTTCGGCGCACCGCTGTCACCACCTCGTAAGGAGCGGGCGTACGCTCGGGGAATGGATGCTGCGGAGCTGCTCATCACCCCGGCCGGCCTCAACGAGGCGCTCGCATCGGACCGCCCGCCGCGCGTACTTGATGTGCGCTGGCGCCTGGATGAGCCGGACGGTCGACCCGCGTACCGCGCAGCGCACATTCCGTCCGCGGTATACGTCTCGCTCGACGACGAGCTGTCGGCACACGGAGAGCCCGCCGACGGGCGGCATCCGCTGCCGGCCACCGCCGACCTGCGCGCGGCGGCAGGGCGGTGGGGGCTTCACGATGGCGATGCCGTCGTGATCTACGACGACGTGTCCTCGTTTGCGGCGGCGCGCGCGTGGTGGGTGCTGACGGATGCCGGTGTGACCGACGTGCGCATTCTCGACGGCGGCCTGTCCGCGTGGCGGGCTGCCGGCCTGCCGCTGGAGGCCGGCACCGTCACCCCGGCGCCGGGGAGCATCGCCCTGACGACGGGGCGGCGGCCACGCCTCGATATCGACGGGGCTGCTGCGTTGCCTGCGGAAGGTGTGCTGCTCGATGTCCGCGCCCCGGAGCGCTACCGCGGCGAGGTGGAGCCGATCGACCCGCGCGCCGGCCACATCCCCGGCGCCGTGAACGCCCCCACCACCGGAAACCTTGACGCCGAAGGTCGGTTCCTGCCCGCCGAGGCGCTGCGTGAGCGGTTCGCCGCGTGGGGCGTCGCGCCCGGGGCCGCGGTGGGCGCATACTGCGGCTCGGGGGTGACCGCGTCGCACACTGTTTTCGCGTTGCAGCTGGCTGGGATCCCGGCGGCGCTGTACCCGGGATCGTGGAGTCAGTGGGCCCACCATCCCGACCGGCCCGTCGCCCGATCGGCCTGACCCGGCGCCTTGCCCCGACATCCCGCGACGGCCCCCGCGCACCGAGAGCCGGTGTGCGGGGGCCGTCGCGGATCGGCGATCGTCAGGGGCGAGGACCGCCCGGCATGCCGCCGCCGGGTCCGCCCATGCCCATCGAGCTCTGTTCGCCGGCCACACCGGTGGCGACTGTGGCCGAGCCGGCGGTGCCGCCCTCGCTGAGCCCACCCGCGATCTGCTCACCCGCACCGCCGCCGGAGACCAGCGTGTACGTTTCGCCGTTGACCACGTCGGCGCCGGAGTAGACGACCGAAGCGGTCTGCTTCGACGTCGTGAAGGTCGCCAGGACCTCGCCGGCGGAGTCGACGATCGACAGGACCGTGCCGCCCGCGATCTGCTGCGTCGCGGTGAACTGGACGGATGCCTGATCGGAATCGGCCGAGGGTGCCATCGCCATGCCGGCCGAGCCCGCCGCGAGGAACGTGCCGCCCGAGATCGTCATCCCGCCGTCGACGTCGAGCGCGCCATTGCCGTCACCGGTGGGCCCCGACACCACGACCGTGCCCCCCGACATCGTCAGGGTGCCCTGATTGACGTCCAGTCCGTCCCCCTCGGCATCCACCAGCAGGGTGCCGCCGGAGATCACCATCGTGAGGTCGGCCGAGCCCGCATCCGGTTCGGAGACGTTCAGCCCGTCGTCGCTGGAGGTGATGTCGGTGGTCCCCCCGGCGACGGTGATCTGGCCGGCCTCCAGCGCCTCCTCGGAGGTGGTGACCGTGTTGGTCCCGGCCGTGACGACCAGCTGTTGCTCGGCGTGCGCGGCATCCTCTCCCGCGGCGATCGTGACCGTCGCCCCGGCGAGGTGGGCGAACGCGACGGTGTTGATACCGTCCTCGGCGGCGTCGATCGAGACCTCGCCGCCCTCGAGCACCGCGATGACTCCTGCCGAGACGCCCTTCGCGCCCGCGTCGGTGCCCGCTCCGGCACCCCCGCCGGCCGTGATCGTCAGGGTGCCGCCGGTGGTCACGATGTCGGTGGCCGCGGCAATGCCGTCGTCGCCGCTGGTCACCGATACCTCGCCGCCGGTCAGCAGCACGTACCCGCGGTCGGTGTCGTCGGCGTTGTCGGCCTTGAGGCCGTCGCCGTCGGCGGTGACGGTGAGGTCGCCGCCACGGATCACGACGTAGTCCTTGCCGCGGATGCCATCATCTGCGGCATCCACCGCGATCGTGCCCGATTGGATCACCAGGCCGTCGGCGGAGGCGATGGCGTCGTTCCCGTTGCCGCGCACCGTGAGCGCCCCGGCGCCCGCGATGGTGAGATCGGTGGCGGAGTACAGCGCGGCGTTCGCGTCGGCGTCGTCGGCGTAGCTCGACGCGTCGGACAGGGCGTTGGCCGACCCGTCGGCGAGGATCACGACGGCCTCGTCGGCGGCACGGATGTCGATGGCCGCACCCGCCGAGGTATCGATGTCGACGCCGTCGAGGACGAGTTTCACCGTGCCTTCGCCCTCGCTGTCGACGACGACCTGACCGGTGAATGTGCCGCTGAGAACGTACGTGCCGGCGGCGGTGACCGTGACGGTCGCCCCGGAGGCGACGGCGCCGTCACCGGAGACCGTGGCCGACGACCCCGAGAGGGAGATCGTGGTGGCATCGGCGGCCGAGTAATCGCCGTCGCCGTCCTCGTCGTGGGCGTCCTGGTTGGCCGCGAGCACCTCGGCGGCGGTCTGCCCGGCATCCCCGTCGACGGCCGCCGCGGCGGCGGACCCGACGGTGGTGGCCGACGACGTACCGGATCCGGCGTCATCGGTCGCGGCGCTGCTGCAGCCTGTCACGGCGAGCACGAGAGCGAAGGCGGGGGCGGCGACGAGCCACAGCCGCTTCGAACGTGTGGTGGTGGTCATGGGAGGAGCTCCTTTCAGGCGGCGGCGAGCGCCGGGGTGTCGGTGAAGTGTCGGGTGAGGACGCGTCGCCACTTGTGGGCGGGGAGCGCGGGGTTCAGGGCGGCCATTCCGGTGCCGTACTTGGACAGGGATGCCGGGCGGTGCCCGATGCGCCACAAAGCCCGGTCGAGGGCGCCGGCGCGCTGGCCGGACTTGGTCTCGACGATCGCGATTCCCGGCAGGGACAGCCCGCGCCCGTCGGCGGCGATCCAGGAGAGGTCGACGTCGATCGTCGCCCGGGACGCATCACGCCCGCCGTCCGCCGGGAGCAGCAGGGTGGCGCGCCGGTAGCCGGTCGCGAGCGTGGGGCGCAGCCGCCCGGCCAGGGCGACCGCATCCGGGATTCCGGCGTCGCCGAGCAGGTCCGCCGCATACGTGACGGCCTGGTCGTCGAGCGCGTCGCCCGCCACCGGCACCCGGTCCTTGACGGTCGCCGAGCGTGCGCCCCGGGTCTTGACCTCGAGGAACGACCCGCCCGAGTCTAGGTAGGTGCGGGCGCGGACTTTGAACCGGCGGCGGCGCCCGTGGGCGGCACCGAGGTAGCTGGCCAGGTCGGGGGTGTCGTAGTACTGCGACGCGTAGCGCAGCATCCGCTGGCCGTTGATGTCGAGCGCCTGCGTCCCGGCGGGAAGGCCGGCCAGCGCCGTCGGCAGGTCGGCGGCGGGGAGGATGTACTTGCGGTCGACGCGGGTCTGCAGCTGCGCGGCGTCGTTGAGGTCGTCGAGACGGACGCCGGCGAGACGGTGCAGCGCGATCATCGGGTCGCCGCGGTCGCCTGGGTCGCCCGGGCGGTACGGGCCGCGC
This sequence comes from Microbacterium sp., assembly GCF_047972865.1. Classification (GTDB taxonomy): domain Bacteria; phylum Actinomycetota; class Actinomycetes; order Actinomycetales; family Microbacteriaceae; genus Microbacterium. The sequence continues at coordinate 1,518 of NZ_JBKEAY010000135.1, read as the reverse complement.
GGCGCGGGGTGGCATCGGCCACCGAATAGCGGACGTCGACGCGCGTGGTGTCCGAGACCAGATCGAGGGCGCGGACCGTGACGATCGAGGGGCGCACGCCGAGGATGTCGGTGACGGCGTCGTGGAGTTCGTTCTCGTCGGTGTAGGCGCGGTCGAGCACGAGCGATTGTTCGCGGGAGCGGCGCAGCACGGCGGGGCTGTCGACGATCGCGATGACGGCCACGACCAGCGCGATGAGGCTGGCGCTGGCCCACGTGAACGTTCCGGCCAGGCCCGCGATGAGACCGATGGCGAGCGCGGCGAGGTAGTAGGCGATCTCGCTCTGGTCGATTTCGCGTGAGCGCAGGCGGATGATCGACAGCACGCCGAACAGTCCGAGGCCGAGTCCGGCACTCACGGTGCTCGAGCCGAGTACCATCGACACCGCCAGCACGCCGACGTTGACGCCGACGAACGCGACGGCGAGGTCGCGGCGCCGCTGCCGGGGGTAATAGACGCCGAACGCGAGCAGGGTGATTGCGACGAGGTCGAGGGCGATGATGCCGAGCTGATCCATGAGTGACTCCAGGGTGTGGTTGCTGGCATCCATTCAGGACCGCGCGGCTATGTGGTTGCTATGACGCACCTTGGACGGGGTGAGGAATGCGCGGGTCGTAAGATCGAGGGGGAGGATGCGGTGGCCGATGAGCAGCAGCGGGAGCGTTCCCCGCAGCGTGCCCGGAACCGCGACGTGGTCGCCGAGGGCATGTACATCGCATCGGCGGCGACGCGGCTCGATCTGAAGAACCGCATCCTGGTGCACATGCTCGTCGACGGCGACACGTTCGACGCCGACAGCCTGCTGCCGGAGGCGCGCGAGTCGTTGCTCGCGCTGGCCGAGGAGGCCGAGCTGGACGCGGAGCGCACCGGCCGGGAGCGCAAGTCGGCGCGGGGCCGGCACGCCGACTCCCACGGCACGCACGACTATCGCAGCCGCGATGTGCGAAATCTTCGCCGCCGGCAGAAGCAGTCGCTGCGGGTGGCCGCCGAGTTACGCACCCGCGCCGCCGACGAGGACCAGTTGCGTCTGCTGATCGCCGATGCCCGCGAAGCGGCGTGGAGCGAGGTGGCCAGCAATATCGATCGGTCGCTGCGGATCTCTGCGGCCCGGCCCGACCTCGAGCCGGATTACGAGCGGATGCGGGCGGCGCGCATGCAGGCGCTGCGGCTGGTCGACCTGCCGAAGCTGCGGGCGCACCGGCGCGTGCTGGACGCGCATTCCGACGATCCCTCGTAGCCGCTGGTTCGCGCACCCCCGGCGGTCATGTAAACTGGCCGCTGGTCTTCGAGAGAAGGCCGTGCGCCTCTAGCTCAATGGATAGAGCATCTGACTACGGATCAGAAGGTTGGGGGTTCGAGTCCCTCGAGGCGCGCCATATAGTCCCTGCAGAGTCCCGCAAATCTGCAGTTCTCCGGACCTGGAGTCCTGGCGCGATGCGGAGTTGCGCAGATCCCCGGGTTTGTGCAGATCCCCGGAGT
>NZ_JBKEAY010000108.1:0-3116 GCF_047972865.1 Microbacterium sp. | reverse complement strand
GAGGTCGTGCGGCTCACGGCCGTCCTGACGGACCTCTCGTTTGCCTCGTACCTGCTGAGCCCGAGGTTCAGGCTCGCCGAACAAGTGTGGGCGCTCGAAGCCGCCGTCGTCACGATCATGCAAGGCGCCACCACGCCCCGCCTCCACAACCTCGCCGAACGCATCGTCGCCCGCGGAAAGGCCGCCGTCGAGACCGCGTTCAGCATGCGCGTCAACGCCGGCTGCAAACGGCAGGCAGCGCTCGAGAAAGCGCTCGTCGCGTCATCTCAACGCCACCGCACCTGCCTGCTCCGACACCTCAGCACCGTCCGCATCCAGATCATCCCCTACATCCCCGGCGTCGCCGTGCCCCGCAACCGCACACTGACTGCGCCGCGCCCGATTCCTGATCCGGCATAGGAAGCGTCGAGTGCCATTGACGTGATCGACCGTCTCCTGCCATCCTGACTCCACGTGACGGAGCCGTGCACGGGAGGAGACGCCATGGTGGGATTGCATTGGCCTGTTCGGGGAGCTGCCTCGATGCTCGCCGCGGGACTGATTGTTCTCGGATCAGCGTTGACGCATCCGGCCTCGGCCGTCGCGGAAGCATCTCCGCCAATCGATGTCGCCGCGCTTCCAGTGCTTCCCGAGATTCCCGAGCGTGCAGATGAATTGATCGGGGCGCTGGACCAATTCGCCGAGAGAGATCGAGATTCCTATGGCTTTGTCTGGTATGACCACGAGACCGGCGCGGTAATCCTCGACGTTCTCGATCAAGCCGGCGCTGAGCGCGCGGCCGCGAGCGTCGAGTGGCCGGAAGGGTCAGTGGACTTCCGAACAGTCAAGTCCAGCCGAACAGGACTCAGTGAGGCTGCGAACAAGCTGATCGAAGACAAGGCAGTCGTCGAAGCGTACATTGCCGCCGATGCAAACGCAGTCGTGGTGGTGGCTAATGCTGCTTCTGATGTCCCTCTGAGTATCGGTGACTATCCGAACGTCGACGTGCTCGTGGAGGTCGACCGCAACCTGAAAGAGTCCCTGCCCGCTTCCTCCGGGCGCACGTCTGATGATTCGCCCTACTACGGGGGTGCCCGAACTGTGAACCCCAGCGGAAGTGGGTGCTCTAGTGGTATCCCCTGGCGCAGTGGCTCGACGTCGATGATGTTGACGGCGGGGCATTGCACGCCCAACGGTGGCACGACGAAGAGTGCGTCAGGCGCGACGATGGGATACGTGAGCAGCGGTAGCCGGGAGAACTGGGCTGCCGGATTCGGCACAGCATGGTTGTCCGGGGACAATCAGTACCGCGGAGATCTCGCGCTTATCTCAATCAGCTCCCCACAGACGGTGAGCGCGCGGATCTATCGAGGGGGCATCAATTCGACGACAAGCTCCATCATCGCCCGCATGTGGCATCGATCCCCTCGGGTCGGCGACCAGTTTTGCACGGGCGGGACACGCTCCGGCGAACTCTGCGGATGGACCGTTCGTGCAACCAACGTCACCCACGAGTACAGCAACGGAGAAGTCCTCCGCGGCGGTTTCCGGGCGACGAGAGCCGGAGCATGCATCATCTCCGGCGATTCAGGAGGACCGGCTTTCACCGTCCAGACCGACGGCAAGCTAGCCGCCAAGGGCATCATCTCAGGGTCGAACAGCAGCAGCACAAGTTGCACAGCTTGGTTCACAGACGTATGGCACGCAAAGTACATGTGGCCCGGTAGTGTCGCTACCGGCTGAGATCCGAAAGCGGATATTGCTCTTGGCATCCCTCGCGTCTTTGGCGGCTGCTTTGACGAGTTGCGCGGGGGGTTGGCAGAGGTCGGCGGACGTCACCGGATACGCCGCCTGCAACCAATCGAACGCGAACCTGATCACCGTTCATTACGAATCTGGACTCGGCGTTGACGAAGTCACACCGATCGTCCACGAGCGCGCCGGATTCGTGCAGATCGAAGTTGAGCTGCGGGGATCAGGTTCGGTGCCTGCGATCGCGGAGCCGGCGACCCTCGAAGTCGAGCTCGATCACCCCGTCGCAGGACGGGAAGTGCGGGACGGATCCGGGGCCGCCGTTCCAATCCGAGCATGTGAGTAGCTGCGCGTCCCCTGTGTGTCAGGGTTGGGTGAGTCCACCGGTTCATAGCAAGTCCGTCCCTGGCAGGGCGTTGAAGGATCATTCAGTCTGATGAGAAGGGGTATCCATCTTGATGCCAATGGCCTGGTCGGGGTGGATCGGGGGTGGCGGCTCGTAGGCTGAGGGCGTTGGATACGAGAGTGTCCCCGCGAGGCGGCAACCTCCGAGGACGCGGACCACACCATGAAGGGGTGTTGTCGTGGCCCACGATACCGTTGCTCATCCGCACGATTCCAGGCCTGTCGCCGGCTGGCACTACCCCGGCCGGGTCGCGGATCTTCGAGCGTGGTTCGCCACTGACCAGGCGTGTCGGGCATATCTGGACTGGCTGCGATGGCCGGACGGGTTCGTCTGCCCGCACTGTGATGCGCGGTCGGCGGGTATCGGCGGGTCGGGCGTGTATCGCTGCCACGGCTGCCGCCGCCGGGTCTCGGTCACCGCGGGCACGATCTTCGACAAGACGCGCGTGCCGCTGACGACGTGGTTCGAGGCGATCTGGCTATTCACGTCATCCAAGGCCGGGGTATCGGCGGCGACGCTGCACCGTGTGCTGCCGATCAACTCCTACCAGACCGCGTGGACGATGCTCGGCAAGCTGCGGGCCGTGCTGTCCCAGGATGGGCTGGAGCCGTTGACGGGCCGCGTCGAGGTCGACGAGACGTTCATCGGCGGCGTCAGGTCGGGCAAGCCCGGGCGCGGCGCGGCAGGCAAGGTGCTGGTCGCCGGCGGTGTCGAGATCACCGAGAACGGGTGGGGACGAGCCCGCATGGCCATCATCGAGGACGCATCGGCGGCGTCGCTACGCGGATTCATCACGGCGAACATCGCTGTCGGCTCCACGATCGTCTCCGACGCCTGGAAGGGATACCCGCCCGCGATGGACGGGTACGAACACGAACCATTGAACGTGGCCGCGTCCGGTTCACCGGCGCACGAGGCGCTCCCCGCGATCCATCGCATCTTCTCGCTCGTGAAGCGTCTCCTGGAGGGCACCTACCAA
>NZ_JBKEAY010000105.1:0-15189 GCF_047972865.1 Microbacterium sp. | reverse complement strand
GGACGAACGTGCAGGGGATCAACGCCAACGGTGCTGCGATGGGTGGACTGGGCGACCTCACGGTCGTGCGGCTGGTCGACGACCCGGCGACGACGGTCGATGAGTCCCTCGGTTGTGGGGTGGAGGACTTCACCGCCGCCGGAGTGGTCGACGGCGGGCGACAGATCGCCATCGCCGAGCGCGGTGCGTGCGCCAGGGTATCCAAAGCGATCTACGGACAGATGGCCGGTGCCGCCGCGGTCGTGATGGTCAACTCGACCAACGACCTGCCGCCGTACGAAGGTGAGATCGTCGTGGATCCCGACACCGGGGAGGCGTACGACGTGACGATTCCGTTCCTGGGGGTACGCTCCTCCGACGGGTCGGTGTTCGTCGATGCGTCGACGGCCCGCCTCACCAGCCAAGAGGTGAGCAACCCCGGTTTCCGCGGCTACGGGTCCTTCACGTCATCGGGTCCGCGCAGCGGTGACAGTGCCATCGGCCCCGACATCGCCGCCCCGGGTGTGTCCACCGCATCGGCGGCAGTCGGAACCGGTACCGACGGCACACGGCTGTCCGGCACATCGATGGCGGCCCCGCACGCTGCGGGCGTGGCCGCTCTGGTGAGGCAGGCCCACCCGGAATGGCCGGCATCGGAGGTCTCGGCCGCCATCGTCTCGACGGCGGATCCGGATGCCGTCGAAGGGCAGGACCTCGTGCGTGGCGGGGTCGGACTGGTCGACACCGCACAAGCGGTGGCGACGACCGTGACCGCGACCGGCGACCCCTTCCTCTCGGACCGCGGCTGGTCCCGTCAAGCCACACTCAGCTTCGGCTTCAGGGAGTCGATCAGTTCGATGCGCGGACTCAAGACAGTGACCGTTCGCAACACCGGCACCAGCCCGGTGACGTTCGACGTGTCGACGACGCCGACCGAGCAATCGCTCGAGGCTGACCTCACCCTCAGCCGCGACAGCGTGACGGTGCAACCGGGCCGCACGGCGCGGGTCGCTTTGCGTGTGTCGTTGGCCGCCGAAGAGGTCCCGACGTCGATGGCGGGAACCGACCCGTTCGTCTTCTATGAGGTCTCGGGCAACGTCGTGCTCACCTCGCCGGACGCGACCCTGCGGGTGCCTTACGTGATGGTGCCGCGCTCCAACAGCGAGGTCACCGCCCGAGCGGACTTCTCGGATGTCCACGACGGTGCCAACCTCATCGACGGCACCGCGGAAGTCACTCTCCGCAACCGCCGGGGAGCACTCGACACCGCGGCGCGGGTGTTCACGTGGGGCCTCTCCGATGCGCGGCGCGATGCGGGCGGCCAACCGGACACGGGGTACGACCTGCGTGCGGCCGGAGTCCAGTCCTACGCGACCGGCGACGATCACCTGTTGGTGTTCGCCGTCAACACGTATCGCCGCTGGTCCAACGCCGCCGAGATCGAGTTCGACGTGGTGATCGACACGGACCGAGACGGCACCAACGACTGGGCGGTGTTCTCGTACGACTCCGGGAGGGTCCGGTCCGGGTCCTCGAACGGGCTCGCTGAAGTGTTCCTCATCGACCTGCACACGAACCAGATCTCCGGAAGCGGGTTCTTGGCTCAGGCTCCCACGGACAGCAGCACGATCGTGCTGCCCGTCCACGCCAGCGACCTCGGCATCGAGGGAGCGTTCGACTACACGGTCCAGACGGGGGTGCCGCAGGGCGGAGGGGACTCTTTCCGGGAGATCGCCACGTACGATCCGACGGCTCGGGCCGTGTCGGACGGTGCCGTGACCGTCGTGCCGCGCGGCGGATCCGTGATCGTCGATGTCGATGTCGATGCCGCCGCCTACGCGGACCAGCAGCCGCTGGGGCTGATGGTGGTCGCCGTCGACAACAGGTCCGGCGCCTCGGAGGCGCGGTTGATCGGACTCGAATAGAGACCCCACCCCATGCTGAGGGGCGGCGCTTCCCCCGCGCCGCCCCTCAGCGCTTACAGAGGACGGGCGTATCGCCGCGGCCGAACCGGTAGTCGTACACGACGTCGTCGGCCCGCACGACCACCTGCATACCTTCGACGAGTGCCTGCGTGTAGGTCAGGCCCGGTTTCGGGCACCCCAGCGATCCGTCGCTCCAGGTGACGCGCTCGGCCGAGACGAGATCGACCGGGCCGGTGACTCCGCGGTCGGCGAGATCGGCGAGGAGGGCATCCCAGCGGGCCGTCGGCACCTCGACAGTGGCGCCGGGGGAGCGGATCGGTCCTGAAGGGGCTGTTGCGAACTCTGGCGGAGCCGAGGCGGACGCGGTGGGGTCGGGATCGGCCGCGCGGGGCGCGGACGCGCACCCGGCGACCGCGAGTATCGCGACGGAGACCACCGCGACGATCGTTCGTCTCATCTCGCCCTCCCTCGCCCAGATTCACTCTACGCGCCGGAACCCGGCCCAGGGGGTTCCCGTGCGTTTGCTATGAGCTGGCTGCACGCGACCGATTCTTGGCGTTGTCTCGGAACACCGGTTCGACCATGGGGACATGACGACAGCCATGATTCCCCGCAGGCTTCCCCCGGCGCCGCTTCCGGTTGCGTCGCGCGGCAGGCGGCGGCGCCTCGCGGCGCGCACGGCCTGGGAATTGACAGCGGTCACCCTGATCTGGGGTACCAGCCTGGTCATCGCGGCGCTGTGGGTCGCCGGCGGCGGCGTACACGGGGTGCTGGCCGGCGGCGCGGATGCACTCAACGCCCTCGGGCGGCTGACCGGGCTGACCTCCGCCAACCTGCTGCTGTATCAGGTGCTGCTGATGGCGCGGATCCCGGTGTTCGAGCGGGGGTTCGGCCGCGACGCGATCACCCGCATGCACCGGCTGACCGGCTTCTGGTCGTTCTGGCTGCTCCTGGTGCACATCACGCTGCTCGTCTTCGGGTACGCCGCCCAGGAGGGAATCGACCCGCTCGCCGAACTGTGGACCTTCATCTGGGACTACCCCGGGATGCTGTTGGCCACCGCGGGCACCGCGCTGTTGATCCTCATCGTCGTCACCTCGATCCGGCGAGCCCGCCGGCGGATGCGGTACGAGGGCTGGCACCTGATCCACCTCTACGGATACCTGGGCGTGGGCTTGGCCGTCCCGCACATGCTCTGGACGGGCTCCGACTTCCTCGCGTCGCCGCTGGCGACCGGCTACTGGTGGACCCTCTGGGCGGTCACCGCCGCGAGCGCCGTGCTGTGGCGCCTGGCCGTTCCGCTGATCCGGTCCCTGCACCACGACCTGCGGGTGCACAGCGTGCGCGCCGACGGCGCGCACGGCGTCGAGGTGGTGGTCACCGGGCGGGAGCTGCACCGTCTCAAGGCCCGCGCCGGCCAGTTCTTCGTGTGGCGCTTCCTCGGCGGGCCCGGCTGGACCCGCGGGAACCCGTTCTCGCTCGCCGCCGATCCGGACGGCTCGCAGCTGACGCTCTCGGCGCGCATCGTGGGCGACGGCACCCGGCGGCTGACGACGCTCCGGCCCGGCACGCGTGTCCTCGTGGAAGGTCCGTACGGCACCCTGACCGGCGATGCACGCCGAGGACGCCGTCTGCTCATGCTGGGTGCCGGCGCCGGGGTCGCGCCGCTGGTTTCCCTGCTCGAGGGTGAGGACTATGCGCCCGGTGACGCAGTGCTCGTCACCCGCGACAGTGCGCGGCCGGAGGGGTTGTGCTCCGACGCCATCGCCGGGCTGCAGGCCGACCGCGGCCTCGTCCACGTGGCGTTGGACGGCCCGCGAGCACCGGGCGATTCGCCCTGGCTTCCGCACAGCCACGCCGCGTGGCAGGGGAGCGATCTGCTCCGGTTCCTCGTGGGAGACCTCTCCGACTGCGACGTCTACCTCTGCGGACCGCCCGCGTGGATGGACGCGCTCATCGCCGACGTGCGGACCGCCGGCGTGGCGGACACCCGCATCCACACCGAGTCGTTCTCCGTCTGAGCCCTTCGCCGTCTAGGAATCACCATGAAACGCATCCTCTACTTCCTCCTCGCAACCGTGAGCGGCGTGGTGCTGCTGTTCAGCTACCGCACCTCCCTCGACCCCGTCATGCCGGCCGAGTCCCCCACGGCGACCCCGTCGGCGGCTGCCCCGAACACCTCCGGTGACGCCGCGACCCCGACCCCGACGCCCTCGGCCGGCAACGGAACGGACGGCGGGACGAGCACGGGGACCGGCCTGGCGGACGGCACCTGGACGGGATCGGCCGCCAACACCCGTTACGGTCCGGTGCAGGTCGAGGTGACCGTGGCGGGCGGAGAGATCACCGCCGTCGACGTCCTCGAGTACCCGAACGCGGACCGGCACGACCAGATGATCAACTCGCGAGCCCTCCCGATGCTCGTCTCCGAGACACTCGATGCGCAGTCCGCCGACGTCTCGATGATCTCGGGGGCGACCTACACCAGCGACGGCTATCGCCAGTCGCTGCAGTCCGCGCTCGATCAGGCACAGCAATGAGCATCGTGGAACGGTACACCGCCGAGGTGATGGGAACGGTCGCCAGTGTCCAGATCGTGGGCGCGGCGACGGCGCCGCAGCAGGTCGCCGAGGCGGTCGAGGCCTGCACCGCCGACCTGGCCGACCTCGAGCGCATCTTCTCGCCGTTCCGTCCTGACTCGGACATTTCCCGGCTGCGGCGCGGCGCGTGCGATCTGGCGGATGCCGATCCGCTCGTGGCAGAGGTCAGCGAGGAATGCGTCCGATGGCGCGAGCGCACGCGGGGGGCGTTCCGCGCCGACTGGCGCGGCTGGTTCGATCCGACCGGCTATGTGAAGGGCTGGGCGGTCGAACGCGTGGCCCGGCGGCACCTGCAGCCGCTGTGCACGCAGCGGCGCGTGATCGCGGCGGGCATCAACGTCGGTGGCGACCTGCAGGTGTTCACCGCGCCAGGGGAGTCGTGGCGGTGGCGCATCGGGATCGCCGATCCGCGCCGCGCCGGCCACCTGGCCGCCACCCTCGAGATCGTCGACGGTGCGGTGGCGACCTCGGGGACCGCGGAGCGCGGCGACCACATCGTCGATCCCCGCACCGGCGAGTCGGCGACGTCGGTGTGCAGCGCCAGCGTGGTCGCCGACTCGCTCACCGCCGCGGACGTGTGGGCGACGGCCGCCTGCGTGTACGGCATGGACGACCTGTCGTGGATTTCGCACGCCCGCACGCGATCGGGCATCATGATGGGCGCCGCCGGTGAGGTGCGGCGCTGGTCCGGGGCCGCCGAGGTCGTGGCGTGGGACGGCGGTCCGCTCGCCGCGTGACCGGCGCCCCGTACCTCGCGCCTGCCCGCTACGCGGCGGGCAGGCGCAACAGGAACGTCGAGCCGGACGGCGACGTCTCGGCGACGGTCACCGATCCGCCGTACCGTGTCGCGGCCTCGCGCACGAGCGCCAGCCCGAGGCCGAATCCGCGTCGGCGTCCCGATTCGCCCGATCGCGCGAACCGCTCGAAGATGCGCTCGACGTCGGCGGGATCGATGCCGGGGCCGCGGTCGGCGATGCGCACCTCGACGACGTCGCCGGCCGGCTCGACCTCGACGGTCACCTCGGTGCCGGCCGGGGCGTGCTGAACGGCGTTGTCGAGCATCGCGGTGAGCAGCCGCGTGAGCGTCACCGGCGGCAGCGCAGCCCGCCGGTCGCGCTCGCCGGTCACGCGCACGCTCACCTGGCCGGCATCGGCCAGCGGCGCCACGGTGCCCACGGCGTCGCGCACGCAGACGGTGACGTCCGCACCGCCGGGAGGGGTTTCGGAGTGCGTGCCCTCGGCGGCGAGCAGCATGTCGGTGAGCACGGCATCCATGACGGCCACGTCGTGCCGCAGATTCTCGACGGTGTCGTCGATGGGGTCCCCGCGCGCCTGGCGGCGCTGCAGCACCTGCACCCGGCTGGACAGAGCGGTCAGCGGTGTGCGCAGTTCGTGGCTCGCGTCGGCGACGAACCGGCGCTGCATCGACAGAGCGCTCACGAGCGGGCGCACCGCCCACCGGGCGGCGAGCCAGCCTATGAGGCCCATGACGGCCACTCCGACGACGCCGAGTACCACGATCCACCAGACCGATTCGTCCAGATCGACCACGACCCGGTCCCGCTCGCCGACCTCGTGACGGTGGCCACGTTCGGGCCGCGAGGTGCGCACCAGCACCGCCACCAGGGTCGTGACGCCGACGGTCAGGACGACGGCGGAGGCGATCCCGACGAGGATGCCGACCCGCCACGCCGAGCGCCGCACCCGTGCATCGTGTGCCGCGCGGGTCATCGGGGGCCTCCGGCGCGGTAGCCGCGACCGCGTACCGTCTCGATGACGCTCGGGTCGGTCTTGCGGCGCACGTAGTGCACGTAGGTGTCCACCGAGCTCAGCGCGTCGTCGGTGGCGAACGCGCCGCGCAGGATCTCTTCGCGCGAGAACACGTGCTCGGGGCTGTCGGTGAGCAGGCGCAGCAGCGCGTTCTCGGTCTCCGTCAGGCTCACGCGCGACCCGTCGGGACCATACAGCGCATTCGATTCGGGCACGTAGGTCCACTCCGCCAGGTCGCGCCGGAGGCCCTCGGCGCGAAACCCGCGCACCAGGGCGCGCAGGCGGGCGAGCAGCTCGTCGTAGTCGAACGGCTTGACGAGGTAGTCGTTGGCGCCGGCATCCAGCCCGTCGACCCGGTCTTCGACCGCGCCGAGGGCCGTCAGCAGCAGGATCGGTGTCGTGATGCGGGCGGTGCGCACCGCCCGCACGAGCGCCACGCCGTCCAGCGACGGTAGGCGCCGGTCGATCACCATGACGTCATAGCGTTCGCGGAGGGCCTGATCGAGCGCGACCCGACCGTCGATGACGTGATCGACGAGGTACGCCTCCGACAGCACCTCGCGCGTCAGCTCGGCGATCACCGGATCGTCCTCGACGTAGAGCAGGTGCGGGCGTGCGGCGGATGCGGTCACCCCTCAAGTCCACCACAGCCCCGCCAAGATGCCACCAATCCGGGGCGGGCCCGGGTGTCGGGAGCGCGAGTTAGCATGAACCGTCCCGAACGAAACCATGGAACGGAGGCCGCATGCTCGGCAAGATGCTCGTTCGCTACCTGCGGTCCTACCCGTGGCTCATCGTCGGTGTGCTGGTCTTCCAGTTCGGCTCCGCGATGGCGGCACTGTATCTGCCGCGACTGAACGCCGACATCATCGACAAGGGCGTTGCCACCGGTGACACCGGGTACATCTGGTCGCAGGGGCTGTGGATGCTGACCATCGCGTTCGGTCAGATCGTGGCGTCGGTGACGGCCACGTTCTTCGCCGCGCGCGCTGCGATGAGCGTGGGTCGCGACATCCGGCGGGACGTTTTCGAGAAGGTCAGCGGCTTCGGCGAGCGCGAAGTGTCACGGTTCGGGCCGGGCACGCTCATCACCCGCAATACCAACGATGTGCAGCAGGTGCAGATGCTGGCGATGATGGGCGCGACCATGCTGGTGACGGCGCCGCTGCTGGCGATCGGTGGGATCATCATGGCGGTGCAGCAGGACGTCGGGCTGAGCTGGCTGATCGCGGTGTCGGTGCCGGTGCTGCTGGTCATCGCGACCGTGGTCATCAGCCGCATGGTGCCGCTGTTCCGTGCGTATCAGCGCAAGCTCGACGCGGTGAACCGCATCATGCGCGAGCAGCTCACCGGGGTACGCGTCGTGCGCGCCTTCGTCCGGGAACGGATCGAGGAGGACCGCTTCCGGGCTGCGAACACCGACATCATGGTGGTCGGCCGTCGCGTGGGGTCGTTGTTCGTCCTCATCTTCCCGCTGGCGATGCTGGTGCTCAACATCACCGTGATCGGGGTGATCTGGTTCGGAGGCATCCAGGTGGACGCCGGCAACGTGCAGATCGGCACCCTGTTCGCCTTCATACAGTACGTCGGTCAGATCCTCATGGGTGTGCTGATGGCGACCTTCATGACGATCATGATCCCTCGTGCGGCGGTGTCGGCCGACCGCATCGGCGAGGTGCTCGACAGCGTCGACGAACTGGTGCGGCCGACGAACCCGGTGCGGGAGTTCCCCGACCGCGGCAGCGTGGAGTTCGACGGGGTGTCGTTCACGTACCCCGGCGCCGAAGAGCCGGTGCTGGCCGGGATCAGCTTCCGCGCCGATGCCGGTCAGACCGTCGCGATCGTCGGGTCGACCGGGGCGGGCAAGTCCACACTCGTCTCGCTCATCCCTCGGCTGTTCGACGCGACCGCCGGGCGGGTGTGCGTCGGCGGCGTCGATGTGCGCGAGGCCGACCTCGATGCGATGTGGCGGGGGATCGGCTACGTGCCGCAGAAGTCGTATCTGTTCACCGGTACCGTCGCCAGCAACCTGCGTTTCGGTCGTGAGGACGCGACGGATGACGAACTCTGGCGAGCGCTCGACATCGCGCAGGCGCGGGACTTCGTGGTGGAGATGGACGGCGGACTCGAGGCCCGCATCGCGCAGGGCGGCACGAACGTGTCCGGCGGGCAGCGACAACGGCTGTCGATCGCGCGCGCGATCGTGCGCGCTCCCGACGTGCTCGTGTTCGACGACTCGTTCTCGGCCCTCGATGTCGCCACCGACGCCCGGCTGCGCCGGGCGCTGTGGCGAGAACTGCCGGGTGTGACGAAGATCGTCGTCGCGCAACGCATCTCCACCGTCACCGAGGCCGACCGCATCATCGTGCTGGAGGGGGGGCGCGTGGTCGGCGAGGGGACACACGCCCGATTGCTCGAGACCAGCGCGACCTACCGCGAGATCGTCGAGTCGCAGCTGGGGGTGGAGGCGTGAGCACCCCGGAGACGATGACCGAGGCGGAACGACTCGAGATCGAGCAGGCCGAATCCGCGCGCCAGGGATCCGGCGATCACGACAGCGTGCCTCCCGGCAAAGCTGCGCGTTTCGGCCCCAGCTTCCGGCGGCTGATCGGGCTGCTGCGCCCGCACGCGGGCGCGTTCGTCGTCGTCTCGGTGCTGGGCGCGATCGGCGTCGTGCTGGCCGTGATCGCCCCCAAGGTGCTCGGTGAAGCCACCAACGTCATCTTCGAGGGTGTCGTGTCCAGCGCCCTGGCCGGGCAGTTCCCCGCGGGCACGGCGCAAGAGGACGTCGTTGCCGCCCTGCAGGTGGCGGGCCAGACCGAGTTCGCGAACATGGTCGCCGCGATGGACGGGTTCCGGGTGGGCGCGGGCGTCGACTTCGACCGTCTGCGCTGGGTGATCGTCGCGGTGCTCGTCATCTACGTCGTCTCCGCGATCCTGTCCTGGGTGCAGGGCTATGTCATCAACATCATCATGGTGCGCACGATGTGGCGCCTACGCGAAGACGTCGAGGCGAAGATCAACCGCCTGCCGCTGTCGTACTTCGACCGTGTGCAGCGCGGCGAGCTGATCTCGCGCGTCACCAACGACATCGACAACATCACTCAGACGATGCAGCAGTCGCTGTCGGGGGCGCTCACCAGCATCCTCACGGTTGTCGGGGTACTCGTGATGATGTTCTCGATCTCGTGGCAGCTCGCCCTGGTGGCTCTGGTCGCCCTGCCGCTCATGGCGGTGGTGTTCGGTGTGATCGGTCCGCGGTCGCAGAAGGCGTTCGCGACCCAGTGGCGCAAGGTCGGGCGCCTCAACGCCCGGGTGGAGGAGTCGTTCTCCGGTCATGCCCTGGTGCGGGTCTACGGTCGTGAGGCGGACGCCCGCGAGAAGTTCCGCAAGGACAACGAGGACCTGTTCCAGGCCGCGTTCAAGGCGCAGTTCCTGTCGGGCATGATCATGCCCAGCATGATGTTCATTGGCAGCCTCACCTATGTCGGCATCGCCGTGTTGGGCGGGTTGCAGGTGGCGTCCGGACAGTTGCGGCTCGGGGACGTGCAGGCGTTCATCCAGTATTCGCAACAGTTCACGCAGCCGCTGTCGGAGCTGGGCGGAATGGCGGCCGTCGTGCAGTCGGGCACCGCCTCGGCCGAGCGGGTCTTCGACCTGCTCGACCAGGACGAGCAGGACCCCGACGGCCCCGACGGGTCGGCGTTGGTGCCTGGACCGGGGGTGATCGAGTTCGAGCACGTCTCGTTCTCCTACGACCCCGCCGCCCCGCTCATCCGCGACCTCTCGTTCCGCGTGGAGCCGGGCCACACCGTGGCGATCGTGGGGCCCACCGGGGCCGGCAAGACGACGCTGGTGAACCTGTTGATGCGCTTCTACGAGCTCGACGGCGGCCGGATTCTGCTCGACGGACAGGACATCGCCCGCCTGACCCGCGACGACGTGCGCTCCCGCACCGGCATGGTGCTGCAGGACCCGTGGCTGTTCGCCGGGACCATCCGGGACAACATCCGCTACGGGCGCCAGTCCGCCAGCGACACCGACGTCCTCGAGGCGGCCACCGCGACGCGCGTCGACATGTTCGTGCACTCGCTCCCCGACGGCTACGACACGACCCTCGACGAAGATGCCGCCAACGTGTCGGCGGGGGAGAGGCAACTCATCACGATCGCTCGTGCGTTCGTCGCGCAGCCGGCCGTGTTGATCCTGGACGAGGCGACCAGTTCGGTCGACACCCGTACGGAACTATTGCTGCAGCACGCCATGTCGGCGTTGCGGGCGGGGCGCACTTCGTTCGTCATCGCACACCGGCTTTCCACGGTCCGCGACGCCGACCTGATTCTCGTGATGGAACACGGCGATATCGTCGAGCAGGGGACGCACGACGAGTTGATCTCCCGCCGCGGTGCGTATTGGCGGCTCTACCGCGCACAGTTCGAACACGCGTTCGTCGACGAAGACGAGGACGGCGCCGGCGAGGACGAGAATGCGGGCGTCGACCCGGCCTGACCGCGAGCCCGCCGGGATCGGCGACCTGCGCGCAGGCCCTGGCACCCCGGGACCCTTCTCGCTAGCCTGGGGGCGACTCCGGAGGAACGCTCATGGCCGACAAACACACACACGGCGCCGACCGCACTCTCGTGTGGACGCTTCGCGCGGTGGGCTACTTCGTGTACTGGTATTTGATCGTCGTGGAGACCGTGCTCGCGCTGGCCTTCGTGCTGCGGGCACTCGGTGCCGATCCGTCGGTGAGTTTCGCGGCCCGGGTGTACCGCAGCGCCGACCGCGCGATGGCGCCGTTCACGGGCCTGTTCCCCTCGATCGGCCTCGCCTCCGATGGATCGGCCACCCTCGACACCTCGATCCTGTTCGCGATGGTGTGCTACGGCATCGTGCTGGTGGGGGTGGGCCTGGGGCTGGACTGGTTGGGACGGAAACTCCGGGGCATCGACGTGCGCGAGCGGATGCAGGCGCAGCAAGACGCCTATGATGCCGCCGTCAGCGCATCCGAGACCCCGCCCGACATCGTCGGCGACCTCGCCGCGGGCACGACTCCCGCCGCCTCAGCCCCGGTCACGAGGGGGGCGCAGCGATGAACCGTGCGGCGCGTGCCGTCGCCGCCC
This sequence comes from Microbacterium sp., assembly GCF_047972865.1. Lineage (GTDB taxonomy): Bacteria > Actinomycetota > Actinomycetes > Actinomycetales > Microbacteriaceae > Microbacterium. Next base: position 3,792 of record NZ_JBKEAY010000105.1, on the reverse strand, counting down.
TCACGCTGGCGGTCGGACTGGGCTTGGCCGGCTGCGGTGTGGTCACCGACCCCAACGGCACCCCGCAGGTGCAGCTGCCCACGTCCCTTCCCGAGGTGACGCTGCCCACGATCAACGTGCAAGTGGACAACTCCGGCGGGGGTTCGTCCTCCGAGGATCCCCCGAGCGGCAGCGCTGGTCAGGAGGACTCGTCGTCGGCGCAGGACTCCACCCCGCGAGGTCACGACATCTGGTCGATCGTCGCGACTGTGCTCATCGTGCTCATCGCGCTGGCGGCGGTGTTCGCCCTGCTGGGTCGCGCGCGTCGCCATCGCGAAGAGGACAACCGGCGGCACGACGTCCAGAACCGGGCGCTGAACGACCTGCTCACCGTGAGCCGCTGGGCCGTCGACCAATCCCGGCAACTGGAGTCGGCCCGCACGCCGGCGCGGTTCGTCGCCGCCGGACCCTCACTGTCGTCGCACCTCATCGACGCCGAGACGCGGGCCGCGCGCCTGTCCGGGCAGGTGCGCGACGCCGACCTGGCCGGTGCGATCGGTGCGCTCGCGACCGCGCTGTCGGCGCTGCGAGGCGCCATGATCGCCTTTCTCAACGCCGCCGACGACGAGGCGCGGATCCCCGCGCGCCGGGATGCCCTCACGGCGGCGCGCGAAGGCGTCGAGAGCGCGGTGCGCGAGGTCATCCCGCACGTCAGTTCGCTCTAGCGCGCCGTCCGCCGCTAGGGTGGTGCCCTGCGCGAGCGAGTGGAGGTGCCCCGTGACGAGTCCGACCGCGCCCACTCCGACGTGATGTCGTCGCCCGCACGCGGAACGAAGTACGTCCTCATCTGCATCGGCGTCGGCCTGATGGCGGGACTGCTCTCGGGCCTGTTCGGTGTCGGCGGAGGCACGGTCATCGTCCCGCTGCTGGTGCTGATCCTCGGGTTCGACCAGCGGCTCGCGGCAGGCACGTCGCTCGGAGCGATCGTCCCCACCGCGACGATCGGGGTCATCTCCTACGCCATGAGCGGCTCGGTCGCGTGGATCCCCGCGCTCATCCTGGCCGCCGGTGCCGTCGTGGGAGCGCAGGTGGGCACCTGGCTACTGGCCCGGCTGTCGCAGCAGATCCTCCGCTGGGGGTTCGTCGGTTTCCTCGTGATCGTCATCGTGATGCTGTTCGTCGTCATCCCCTCGCGTGACGCCGGGCTGCCGGTGACGGTCGGCAGCACGCTGGGATTGATCGCGCTCGGCCTGGTCACTGGTGTCCTCGCGGGTCTGCTCGGCGTCGGCGGCGGCGTCGTGGTGGTACCGGCGCTGATCCTGCTGTTCGGGACGAGCGACCTGCTCGCGAAGGGCACCTCGCTGCTGATGATGATCCCGACGGCCGTGTCCGGCACGATCGGCAACATCCGCCGCGGCAACGTCGATCTGGTCGCGGCGGCCCTGGTCGGCGTGTCGGCGTGCACGACGACGACCCTGGGTGCGCTCATCGCCGTCCACCTCGACCCGTTCGCCGCCAACGTGCTGTTCGCGGTCTACCTCGTCTTCATCGCCGCGCAGATGGCGGTCAAGGCGTGGCGCAGCCGCCGCGCATGACGGGCACCGCTCGCTAGGATCGAGGGGTGTCAGTGAACCCTGAACTGGTGGGCCAAGAGTTCCCGCCGACGGCCCCCTACCTCGTCGGACGCGAGAAGGTGCGCGAGTTTGCCCGCGCCGTCTTCGCCACCGACCCGCAGCACACCGATCCCGCCGCCGCACAGGCGCTCGGTTACCCCGACGTGGTGGCGCCGCCGACGTTCGCGATGGTCGTCCAAGACCTCACCCTGCAGCAGCTGCTCGCCGCCCCCGGCTCCGGCATCGTGCTGGAGCGTCTCGTCCACGCCGAGCAGCGGTTCCGGTACAGCCGGTCCATCGTCGCCGGCGACGCGTTGACCGGCCGGCTGGCGGTCACCGGCATCCGGGCCTTCGGTAAGGGGACCATGGTCACCAGCGAGGCCGAGATCACCGACGACACCGGGGCACACGTGGTCACCGCCACCTCGGTGCTGCTGGTGGGGGAGGACGCCGCATGACCGCGCTCGAGGTCGGCGCCGTCGTCGCCGAACGGACCGTCCACCTGACCCGGGAGTCGCTCGTGCGGTACGCGGGCGCCTCGGGGGACCTCAACCCGATCCACTACCGCGACGACGTCGCCGCCCGCGTCGGGCTCCCCGGCGTCCTCGCGCACGGGATGCTGACGATGGGCCTGGCGGTCGAGACGATCGTGTCGTGGCTGGGCGACGCGGGACGCATCGTGGAGTACGGGGTGCGGTTCACCCGGCCGGTCGTCGTCGACGCCGAGGCCGGCGCCGACGTGTCGGTCGTGGCCACCGTGGGGGCGGTCGACGACGACGGCATCCGCGTCGACCTCACCGTGCGGCACGCGGACACGACCGTGCTCGGCAAGGCACAGGTGCGCGTGCGGGCCGCGGCCTGAGACGACCCGCACATGCCGGAGATCACCCCCGTTCCGCTGGCCGACCTGACGACGCTGCGCGTCGGTGGGACCCCTCAGCGCATGATCGAGGCCACCTCGCGTGACGAACTGGTCGCCGCGTTGCGGGAGGTGTGGGCGGACGACGAGCCCTGGTTGGTCGTCGGGGGCGGGTCCAACCTGCTGGTCGCCGACGAACAGTTCGAGGGCGCCGTCGTCGTGGTCCGCACGCGCGGCATCGAGCGGATGCCGTCACCGGCGGGCACCGTGCGCCTGCGGATCGAGGCCGGGCACGACTGGGACGACGTCGTCGCCCACGCGGTCGCGCGCGGGTGGGCGGGCATCGAGGCGATGGCGGGCATCCCCGGCACCGCCGGCGCCGCGCCGATTCAGAACGTCGGCGCGTACGGCCAGGAGATCGTGCAGACGCTCGTGGAGGTCGACCTGCTCGACCACGCCACCGGCGAAGTGACCCGCGTGCCGGCCGCCGACCTGGGCCTGGGACTGCGTACCTCGGTGCTGAAGAACCACTACGGCTCCGAGGCGGAGCGGCACGCCGTCGTCCTGTCGGTGACGCTGGAGCTGGCCGACGTCGGCACCGGCGAGGTGCCGGTGCGCGGTGCCCAGCTGCGCCAGGCGCTGGGGCTGCCCGACGACGCGCACGCCTCCCTCGCCGGCATCCGCGACACCGTGCTGCGCACGCGCGCCGGCAAGGGGATGGTGCTCGACCCCGACGACGCCGACACCCGCAGCGCCGGCTCGTTCTTCCAGAACCCGGTGGTCTCAGCGGCGTTCGCCCGCACGCTTCCGGAGGGGTGCCCGCGGTGGCCGATGGCGGCGGCGGGCCGCCCCGACACCGTCATCGCGCTGCACGAGTGGGACGGGCAGGTGCCGGCTCCCTCCGCCGTCGAGCCGGACGTCAAGGTGAGCGCGGCGTGGCTCATCGAGCGCTCCGGGTTGCGGCGCGGGTTCTCGCTGCCGCGATCGCGGGCGGGACTGTCCACGAAGCACGCACTGGCGCTGACCAACCGCGGTCAGGCCTCGGCGGGGGAGATCGCGGAGTTGGCCCGGTTCGTCCGGCGCCGCGTCGAATCCGAGTTCGGTCTGGTCCTGCAGCCCGAACCGGTGCTGGTCGGCATCGACCTCTAGGTGCACGCCTCCCCGGGCGGCCTCATGCGAACAGGCGCTGCAGGCGCTGGATCCCGTCGCGCAGCGCGTCGTCCCCGAGTGCGTACGACAGTCGCAGATAGCCGGAGGGGCCGAACGCCTCGCCGGGCACGACGGCCACCTCGGCCTCGTCGAGGATGAGGTCGGCGAGCTCGAGCGACGTGTCGACGCGCG
>NZ_JBKEAY010000101.1:0-2006 GCF_047972865.1 Microbacterium sp. | reverse complement strand
TTCCGCGCCGATCAGCCGGCGCACATCTCGATCAACCAGTCGGTGGTACTGCTGTCCACGCCCAGGCAGGGGTCGAACGTGAACACGACCAGGGTGCCGAGCACGATGAGGAATGCGGCGGCCAGCCACAGCATCCACACCAGCACGGTGCGGGTGCGCGGACCGGTGACGTAGTCGTTGACGATCGTGCGCATGCCGTTTGCGCCGTGGATGAGCGCCAGCCACAGCATCAGCACGTCCCACCACTGCCAGAACGGCGACGCGAACTTTCCGGCCACGAACGCGAAGTCCAGGCCGTGGATGCCCTCGCCGAGCATGAGGTTGACGAACAGGTGGCCGAAGATCAGCACGATCAGCAGCACGCCGGAGACGCGCATGTAGATCCAGCCCCACTTCTCCCAGTTCGTGCCCTTCTTGTGCACGGCGGGGGTACGGGGCGCGGCGAGCGTGTCGGCGGACATCAGTGACCCCCTCCCACGTTCGCGAAGACGATCGGAAGGTGGCGGGCCGAGAACGCGGCGACGGTGACCAGCCACAGCACCACGACGGTCCACCACAGCTGGCGTTGGTGGCGCGTCGCCCAGGGCCAGATATCCACGGCGATGATGCGCAGGCCGTTGAAGGCGTGGTACACGATCGCGGCGACGAGGGCGACCTCGCCGAGCCCCATGATCGGGTTCTTGTAGGTGCCGATCACCGCGTCGTACGCCTCGGGGGAGACCCGGATGAGCGCGGTGTCGAGCACGTGGACGAGGAGGAAGAAGAAGATGGCGACACCGGTGATGCGATGCAGAACCCACGACCACATTCCCGCGTGGCCGCGATAGAGGGTTCCTCGCGGCGCCGGGGACGTGGTCTGAGCAATCGACGGTGTGACGCGCGCTGGTGCGGACACGGTCGTCCTCCCTTGGTGTGAACGAGAACCTCGCGCGGGATCGGGTGAACGGTTTGCCCGAAACATCCGGATCGTCGTGCGCGGGGATGCTCTTTCATCCTATGGCTGTCCGCGGTCGCGAAGCGACTCCGGCCCCCGCCGGTCGCGCCCCGGGCGGCGTTGTGGATGAATCCCGGGCGTGCGAGCGCGCCGCGGGTAGCCTCGGAACATGGTGGACCGCATCAAGGACTTTTACGCCGTCATCCCTGCCGGGGGTGTCGGCAGCAGGCTGTGGCCGCTGTCCCGCGCCGATGCGCCGAAGTTCCTGCACGACCTCACCGGGTCGGGCAATTCGCTGCTGCGCGACACGTGGGATCGGCTGGCGCCGCTGGCCGGCTCGGACCGGATCTCCGTTGTCACCGGGCGCGCCCACCGTGCTGCCGTCGAGAAACAGCTCCCGGGGATCGCCGATCACAACGTCTTCCTGGAGTCCGAGCCGCGCGAGTCGACGGCGGCGATCGGGTTGGCCGCCGCGATTCTCGCCAAACGGGAACCCGAGGTCATCATCGGCTCGTTCGCCGCCGACCACGTCATCCGCGTTCCGCATCTGTTCGAGTGGGCGGTGCAGCAAGCCGTGTCCGTCGCGCGCGAGGGGTACATCTGCACGATCGGCATCCAGCCCACCGAGCCGTCGGTGGGGTTCGGCTACATCCGCAAGGGTGACGCGCTGGTCGTCGACGGTGCGCCAGAAGCGGCGCTCGTGGAGCGGTTCGTCGAGAAGCCGGACTTCGAGACGGCGAAGGAGTATTTCGCCGACCGTCGCCACCTGTGGAACGCCGGCATGTTCATCTCGCGGGCCGACGTGCTGCTCGGCCAGATCGCGGAGAACGACCCGCACCTGTACGCGGGCTTGATGGACTTGGCTGAGGCCTGGGACGACCGCGACAAGCGCGGGCCCGTCGTTGACCGGGTGTGGCCCACCCTGACGAAGATCGCGATCGACTACTCGGTGGCCGAGCCAGCGGCGGCAGCGGGCTTGCTCGCAGTCGTTCCGGGGCACTTCGACTGGGACGACGTGGGGGACTTCGCCAGTCTCGCCAAGCTCAACTCCGGCGGACGCAAGAACGACCTG
>NZ_JBKEAY010000089.1:0-2855 GCF_047972865.1 Microbacterium sp. | reverse complement strand
ACGCGCGGGGCGGAACCATCAGACGTGGGCAGAACTCATGGCCACCAGCAGGCAGTTCTCCTGGCCACCCACGGGCAGATCCCGTGACCGCCTACGGGCAGTTTTCCATGGCCGCCGACAGGTGCGGGCTGTAGGTTCCGGTGGGAGTGGCCGGTTTCGCCGATGAAGTGGCTGCGACGCAGAGTGGCCAGACAACCCCGCGACGAGTCCGCGGTCAGGATTCCGGTGCACGATCTGGCCCCACTTGTAGGTTCCCGCCGAAATGGCGGGATCCATGGATAGTTGGCGGGCACTTGGCGTCTATGCCATTTGCCGTGGACGACGGCGCTGAGCGAGCGTCCCGCTTCAGCGGGGCATCCTGGTGCCGACCTACTCTTGAGCTGTGACTGATCCGATGGCGGTTGGTGGTCCTCGGCGTATCCGGGATCTGGTGTACGAGACGTTTGTCGCCGAGGGGCGCGCGCCGTCGATCGGCGAACTCTCGCGCCGCGCGGGTGTGCCGAGAGAGGCCGTCGCCGAGGATTTGGCTCGCCTCGCGGATGCGCACGCGCTCGTACTGAGCGAGGACGGCGATCGCATCCGAATGGCGCACCCGTTCACGGCTGCGCCGATGGCGTTCGTCGTGACCCCGCAGAACGGGCTCGATGATCGACGCTGGTGGGGCGGTTGCGCGTGGGATTCGTTCGGAATCAGTGCGGCGATGGGACTCGACGTGAGAATCGACACAGCCTGTCCCCACTGTGGCGCGGCGATCTCGACACTCGCTGGCCCGCAGCAGCCCCCGAGCTCGGGGCTTGCGGTGCGGTTCCCGCGACCGGCTGCTGAATGGTGGGACGACGTCGTCGGCACCTGCACGATGATCCGAATGTTCTGCAGCCGTGACCACGTGGAGGCGTGGACTGCACGGCATTCACCTGGCGCCGGCTACGTCGCCGATGCGGGGGATGTGTGGCGTCTTGCCGTGCCTTGGTATGGCCATCGCGTCGATCCCGGGTTCACACCACACACGCGCGAGCACAACCAGCAGCTGCTTGAGGGTGTCGGTCTGACCGGCTCGTTCTGGCAACTCCCGTAGCGAGGCGTCCGACCTGATCGTCGCTTATGTAGAAATCCCGTCATGTCGCGTGGAGTCGTGAACTCGAAACGACCGCCAACTGTCGTGGAATCGCGGCATCCTCCGCCACCTCGGCGCCCGCCCGAGAATCCGTCTATGTGAGGTTCCTCGCGATCCAGACTCGCATCGCGGTGCGGATAATCGCGGCGTTGCTGTCGCCGCCGTACGTTGCAGCGAACCGGGGGTCGGCCACATACAACTCGGAGAGCCCCGTGTAGGACTCGCTGTCGGGCTTCCTTCCTCCCCAGTAGGCGGTGACCCACCGATGGTGGTCCGCGACCAAGGCCTGGAGGCGGGCGCCGTGCGGGTCTTCCCAGTCGTCGGCAGCGTCGCGCAGAGCGGCGTTGACGTCGAGGCTCTCCTTGTCGGCGGCTTGGCGTTGTTCCGCGGTCATGGCGGCGCGCCGCGTAGCGGTGCGGTCCCACGCCTCATCACCCCAGCGGGTTCGTACTTCGGCTTCGTACTGGCTCTGGTCGACCCCGGCGAAGACGTCGTCGATTGACATGGGCTGGCCCTTCTTCACCGCGTCGAGCGTGTGTCGAACGACGGCGATCTGTTGATTGGTTCGGTCCCGGCGCTCCTCAAGGAGCGCGAGATGTGTCTCGATGGCGCCAGCGAGTGACGTTTCGTCATCGAGCGTGAGGCGAATGGTGGCGAGCGGGAGTTCGAGTGCGCGCAGCGACATGATCCGATAGAGGCGGGAAATCTCGGCGTCGCCATAGAAGCGATATCCGTTGCTCGCTATCCGTCCGGGTCGGAGGAGGCCGATCTGCTCGTAGTGCCGGAGCGTCCGGCTGGTGAGTCCGGTCGCCTTGGCAAGGTCACCGATCGGCCACTCCATCACACTGCCCCCTTCGGCTTACTCGCTGGTCGGCGCGAGTGTTTCTGGCCGCTCGAAGTCGCCGGTGATCTCATCGTTCACCCACACCTGCGCGGCAGCTTGTTCCATCATGCGCGGGGCCGTGAGTGTCACCGCGTTGCCGTCCTGGTCGGTGAACGTGACGTCAGTCGTGAACCACGGAGTATCGAGCGGTCCCACTACCTCTGCGCCTGCGGCCCGGAGCCGATCAGCAACGTCGTCCAGGTCGACGTCACCCGCCGCGAACGACACAGAGGTCGACCCGCGCACCGCCGGGCGCTGAGTCAAGAGGATGTCTTGGTACTTCTCTCGCCGGAGATGCACGAGCGACGGCACTCCACCCGGACCCAGAATGGTGGCGAGGTTCACGAAGCCCGCGGACGCGTAGAGGGATTCGGCGGCGGCAAAGTCTCCGACCGCGAAGTTCGCGAACATCGGCATCGCGTAGATCGACCGGTCGATGGCCGGCTTCTTGGATTCAGTCATGAGTGGCACTCTGTCGGTTGACGTTACGGCAGAGTCAAGTCCGGGTGGGTTGTGGGTGCCAGTTTTCAGATTCCCGCAATTGCCCAAAAGGGGTATCCATCTTGTTGCCGCCGAGTTGGGTGTTCGTGGTTCGCGGGTCGCAGCGTTGTCGGGGTGGTCGGGGGCGATGCCAGGGAGGATCGATGGTCTCGACGTCGAGCGTTCCGGGGCGGCGGCGGGTTTGGGCGTGCACGCCCGCGGGATGTGTTGCTTGCGGGCGTGAGATGCGTACGAGAGCGCGGTAGGTGACGGGTTCGGACGCGACGGCACGCTGCAGCAGTCGCATGAAGACCAGGCCCCGGTCTCGGGTATGGCGCCGGTTGAAGCGGAACACGTACTCGTCGAGGTATTCCTGGA
>NZ_JBKEAY010000082.1:0-2031 GCF_047972865.1 Microbacterium sp. | reverse complement strand
GGGTCGAGCTGTGTGGCTCGACCCCACGAGTGTTCTTCGGAGGTTCAGGCGAGTTCGCCGGTGTCAGGGTTGAGGCTGGCGTAGAAGTCGTGCTCGATCTGTCGGCGGCGTTCGACGTCGGCGATGACGAACGCCACGAAGTCCTCGTCACGGTTCTCGATGGGGGTGTCTTCGATGGGCGCGGCGTCTTCCTCGCCTGGCCAGATCGTCTGGCGAGTGGGCCGGTCCCGGTCGAGCCGGGTGCCGCTGGCGGCGACCCAATCGCGCAGTCGCTGTCGGGTATCTGCGAAGTCGCGATGCCAGCCGATCGGTGCCGAACCGTTCTGCTGCGGATCGAAGGCGTTGAGCCAGTGGGTGTGGAGTGCGGAGAGTTCCCAGTGCAGCTCGGGGTGCCGATGCCACATCGGAGGAATCACCGAGGTGGGCAGCCCGTAGGTGCTGCGCAGCCAGTTCACCCACTGGTTCAGCTCCAAGCCGAGTCTGCCGAGCAGCACGCCCTCATGCTCGCCGGTTCCTCGGGGCCACCCGGCTCGGGGTCGGTGACGTGGAATGCGGAGTGATAGTCCGTCAGCGGGTTCTCCCGATCTGACGGCCGTTCGGCGTCGTGGAACGCGGAGATGTGTGGGCGGCGGGCTTGATGCACCGAACACAGCAGGCCTTGACCCCGTTCCTCTGCGATGCAGGTGATGCGCACCGCGTGGGTCACCACGCCCCAGGGGTCATTCGCGGTACGCGCGGCTTTCGTGCGCATCACGTCGAATGCTGCTGAAGCTGCCTCCCAGGGGTCGAGGCCGTGCTTGCGGGCCAGCGCCCCGTACTTTTCGGCGGCGTAGGCCATCAGGTCAGCGGCGACTGGATCGGATTGCCACGCGCCGGGGCTGCTCTCGTGCAGCCGGTTCAGCAGGGAACGTAAGCCCTCGCTGCGAGTGAAGTCTTCCGGTTCACGGAAGGTCGTGCGGGTTGTCATGATGGCACCTCCTGATAGCGAGGTGCAGGCAGCGGGCCTCTGCGTTGGGGGTGGTCGAGCGTTCGTTGTCGAGTCATCGCTGATCACCGCTTCACGACTTCCCGACCGCAGTGCGCGTCGGAGCGTGGTGCCGGGTACTGTGCCCGAACGCCGACAGCGGGGACAGCTGTCTGGCTCGGTCGCCGAGGTTCCTCAGCCCGTCCGCCAATGGCGCGCGGGCCTTGCGCGACATCTCGACCTCCATGTCGATGCCCCGCCCGGCCAATGACGCAGTATTGCGGGCGATCAGATCGGTGGGCCGCACCCACTCGACACCGCGCGCCCGGTGATCCTCGAACTCCCGCTCGACCGTCGCCGCCTCAGCTGCATCCGTGAGCTCGTCAGTCGCGGCGGTTTCGACCGTGCTGTCCTTGCGTTTGGTGGCGTCGGCAGCGGCGACCGCCTCGGGCACCTGCCGCACTTCGCGGTGGTCTTCCGGCATGTCCGGTTTGGGCACATCCTCGACGCGCACCTCCTCGTACGCTCGTGCCTGCTCTCGCGGGTCGATACTCATGGTGTTGTCTCCATTCCTGTGGTGGTTTCCGGTTCTTCGACTGGCGGGGTGAACCAACGGCCCACGGTCGAGGGATGCACTTGCAACTCGTCGGCGATTGCCTTGTTCGACCAGCCGGCCTCCCGAAGCTGCATGGCGCGCTCACGCCGACCAAGCACCAGCTCGGCCTCCGGCTTGGCGTCGGGTTTGGACTCGGGCGCTGGGTTTGCCTCGGCTACGGCTGGTAGCTCGCCGAGTATCTGAGCCGTGCTGCTTCGTGGGACGGTGGCCGAGCGTGTGAGGACGACGGTGAGGTGCGTGCTGGCGAGCAGCACCAGTGGCGGCACCGCCGCGACCGTCGCGGCGAGCATGGAGGGCACGCTGGCGTCGGCAGCAACGACCGCGTGCAGTGCGTTCGCGGCCACAGACACGAGCGCCCCGCAGATCAGCAGCGCCCACGGATACCAGGCGCCTCGGCGACCATCGAGTGCGACGACCGCGATGGTAGAGACCACGATCAGCCCGTCGACCA